>NZ_OY764902.1:780000-1050000 GCF_963668665.1 uncultured Anaeromusa sp.
CGGCCAATACGCAACAACCGAGTTGCTTTCCTTCAACCCATCCGCAGTCTACCATCAGCTGCCGGAACCGAAAACACTCTTTGCTCCCCTTGGAAAGTAAGGTATCCTTCTAACTTCAAAAAAAGCAATTCCGTTACGCCTTCTAGGGCAAGCGGAATTGCTTTTTCTTTACTACTCGGTTCTCTTGTTCGTTCCCCAGTTTTTACTCACCGCACGGTTCCCACGAAAACACATCTCGTTCCGACTGGGCCGCTATTACTTCCACATTCCATTTTCCGGCCACAGACTGCTCTAGCAGATACTGCGCCACTTTCCCTACCATCAACTTTTCCGTACCAAAATGTCCTGCGTCAAGTAACGCCAAACCGCTGTTTTGAGCCTGCTGCGCTTCGTGATACTTTATATCTCCGGTTATCAGTACATCGGCGCCACGAAAAGCCGCCTTGCCGATTAAGCTGGAACCGGCGCCGCCGCAAACGGCTGCTTTACGGATGATTTTTTGCGAATCCCCCACCAGCCGTACGCCCGGCAAATCGAGCTTTCTTGCCACCTGCTTGGCTAGCTCCGCCAACGTCATCTCCCCGCGCAGCAAGCCGATACGACCTAAACCTCCTTCACGACGCTCATTGACGAGCGGATACAAGTCATAGGCAACTTCCTCATAAGGGTGACTGCGCAGCATGGCTCGCAACGCCCGCCCGGATATACGCTGCGGCAAAATCGTTTCCAAGCGAATTTCCGGCGTTCTTTCTAGTTTTCCCTGTTTCCCTTTATAAGGATTGGTTCCTTCCAAAGGCAAGAATGTTCCTTCACCAGCGCTTTGAAAGCTGCAATGACTATAGCGGCCAATATGACCTGCTCCAGCGCGAGCCAGCGCGTCTTGCACCGCTTCGACTGCTTCAACCGGCACAAAGACGACTAATTTTAGGAGTTTTTCTTCCGGTCCCGCTTGCAAAACATCCACATTCTGCAGCTCCAGCGCTTCCGCCAGCCAATCGTTCAAGCCGCCTGTGGCATAGTCGAGATTGGTATGCGCTGCGACAAGGGCCACATTGTCCCGCAAAAATTGCTGCAGTAAATTCCCCGGAAAACGATCCGTGTGAATCTGCTCTAACGGTTTAAAGATAAACGGATGATGCGCTACGATCAAGTCGGCCTCAACTTTTTTTGCTTCGGCCGCCACGGCTTCATTTACATCCAAGGCCACCAGAACACGCCGAATCTCTTGCGCTCCCTGCCCTAGCTGCAAGCCGACGCGATCCCATTCTTCCGCCAAACGCCGCGGCGCCAATTGCTCCAGCGCCTCCATTATTACCTGCAGTTTTACAGACATTTTCTTTTCGCCTCCATCGCCGCAATTCGTTCACAAAGATCCTTATACCGCTGCGTATTAACAGCATCCTTGCTTTTTCTCATCTCCATGGCAACACTACGTGCATGTTCAAGTCGTTCATCCAACAGCCGCGCTAGCAATGGATGTCGTTTTTGCCATAAAAGCGGACCGATATCAAATAAAATATCTTCCTCTAGCTTCGTCGCATTTCCCGGCTCCGCCACTAGGAACTCATAGAGCCGCCCTTCTTCTTCTAGTAAATCTTCCTTTACTACTGCAAAATTATGTACTCCTAGCCAGCGGCGCAACGCACCGGAACCGATCATAGGCTGCAAAATCAGTCGCTTAGCACCCGCCACAACCTCCGGCTGCGCCTCAAAGATCTGAATCATAGTAACAGCCCCCATGCCGGCCAAGATCAACACGTCCGCTTCCTCCGGCTGCAGCACCGCTAAACCATCACCATGGCGCACTGAAATAGATTCCGAAAGCCCGGCTTCCGCAACCGCCTCGCAAGCCGTTTCAAAAGGACCTTTATGCACGTCGCCGGCTATAGCGCGTAAACACCGTCCGGTACCAACAAGATATAAGGGCAATAGCGCATGATCCGTACCAATATCCGCAGGAACGCTGCCTGCGGGAACTTCCTCCGCCAGCGCCTGCAGCCGTTTACTCAATGTAGGAATGTTCATGATCTTCCTCCTAAATAATAAACCCGCAGTCTAAAGACTGCGGGTTTATTATATCACGCCCTGCCTGTAATCAGGAAACCTTTTCCGCTTCCACAGACGGCGTCTGTGACTTCATTCGGTACACGACTTCATTGACGACAACATAAATAAATGTATTGATCGTCAGCGCCACAAAACCAGCATTCAAATGAATGCTTCCAAAGGTAAAGGGATCCATTTTGTTCAAAATCAAGGTAAATACCAGTAGTTCTCCTATTAACAAGCCGGCAATAGCGCCTTCCTTCGACGCCTTACGCCAAAACAAGCCTAAAACGATCATAGGGAAAAATTGCGTCACTCCTGAATAACCAGTCAAAAGCAAATTGACCAGCATGTTCGGCAGGAAAATAGCTAGCAGCAAGGCTACCCCTGTAAGCAGCAGAACCACAAAGCGCGCCACGCGTCCAATCTCATTGGGGTTCATATTTTTACCGGCCGTTTTACCGTAAATATTGCGCGAAACCAGCATAGAAGTGGACAGAATTAAGTCCGCCGCCGGAATCATGCAAGCCAACGCGCCTGCGCCGCCTACCAGTCCTAAGACCCAGCCGGGAAACAGATTTTGTACCACTGCCATAAAAGCCATGTCCGGCACCTTCAAGGCTGGCTCTAAAACCAGTAAGGCCGTAAAGCCCACAAGCATGGGGAATAAAAGACAATATTGGTATAATGGCAGATATACCGCATTGTGACGAAGAACCTCCGGGGATCTCGCACTGAAAGTATTAGCGGAAAAATGAGGCCACATGTAAAAACCCAAGCTAGTGACTACCAGCGTCGACATAGCCCAAGTCACATCTAGATTAGGCGTTCCTCCCGGTAAGGATAAAAAACCGGGCTTCGCTGTATCCAAGGCTTCAAACATGCCGCCGACACTGCCGAAATAATGGTACGGTAAGTAGAGACCAAAAAAGACAACCGCCACCATCATAATGGTATCCTTAATAACGGCCGTAGAGGCAACCCCTTTCAAGCCGCTTACGTAAACAAACGTCGCTACAAGAGAAAAAGCGATCAACATAGCCGGAACCCGGGTAATCTGTCCGTAGGAACAAGTTTCAATAATAAGTCCTAAGCCAGTCAGCTGCAATTGCAGATATGGCAGTAAAAAAGCAACACCAACTAAGGCGGTCCCAAAAGCCAATTTTTCACTTTTATATAAATGCGCGATTAAATCAGGCTGCGTCAAAAGCTTGTTAGCATGACCGACTTCGCAAATTTTGGGCAGCACATGGTAGCCAACCACATAAGCCAAGCCACCATAACCTAAAATATAGAAAATTGGGCCGCCTTTGGCATAGGCCCAACCGCTGGCGCCTAGAAAAGCGAAAGCTGTATAAATCTCTCCCGCCAGCACAAACCAATTCAGCCAGCGCCCAAAGCTGCGTCCGCCAACCGCCCACTCTTCAAGATTCAGCTTATTTTTCATGCCGGGAACCATACCAATAACAAAAACCAGCCCCAACATAACGGCAATCACCACTAAAGAAGTAACTTCATTTGTCATCGCAGATCCCCCCTTTCTTCTCTTCCCTTATCAAGCTGATACAAAACACTCAGGCAGAGAAACGCAATAAACACGCCGGCAACCAGCCAGAAAGCCAGAAAAGGCAGGCCCATTACCAATGGTTTAACCCGATTAGCAAAAGGCAAAAAAGCGATAGTCCAGATGAACGGTATGAGGGTCAGCAATACTCTAAGCCATTTCATAGACATTCTCCTTTCATGCATACAGGCTTATATCGTAAACAGAGCCGCCTCTGTTATGTTTATTTTTTCCCTAGTTTCCAAATCGCTCGCAACATAATCTCCACGCCTTTCGGCAGTACTTCTTCGTCTAACTCAAAGCGTGGATGGTGATGCGGGTATATGCTGCCTGCCGCCTCATTGCCGATTCCCAAAAAGAAGAAAGCGCCTTTGGTTTTTTCCAGGTAGTGCGAAAAATCTTCCGCGCCCAACACCGGCGGCATATCAAATAGACCTTCTTCGCCAAGCGCTTCTTGAGAAGCTTGCGCCACCACGCTGGCAACCTCTGGATTGTTGATCACCGGCGGATAGCCTTTTATAATATCTACTTTGCACTGCGCCCCCATCGTATTGGAAATGCCGCAGCTCATCCGCCGGATATGTTCATGGATCTCATTTCTCACTTCATCGTCAAAGGTTCGCACCGTTCCTTTAATAAGCGCCGTATCGGGAATTATATTGAACGCATCGCCTGATTTAAAAATTCCTACCGAAACAACGCCATGTTCCATAGGATTTACCAGGCTGGACGTGATGGTCTTTAACGCATTGATGATCTGTGCGCCAATCCAGATCGGATCTACTGTTTGCTGTGGCAGAGAGCCATGACCGCCTCGGCCTTGGATCTCGATGGCAAATTCATCCGGCGCCGCCATCATCGCCTCTGGTAAAACAAGAACCTTCCCGCTGGGAACATCTTTCCAGACATGTGTTCCTAATACATAATCTACGCCATCTAGAGCGCCTGCAGCAATCATCGGCGCCGCTCCCCCTGGCAGCTGCTCTTCGCTGGGCTGAAATAAAAGCCGTACTGTTCCGGACAATTCCGCCCGCAACGCTACCAGCGTTTTCGCCAAACCTAACAGCATGGCCATATGGCCGTCATGACCGCAAGCATGGCTAACGCCCGCTTTAGTAGAACGATAAGGCTTGTCTACTTCATCCTGCAGCAGTAGCGCGTCCATGTCAGCGCGCACAGCAATTGTTTTCCCAGGAAAGGCTCCTTTTATATCGGCAACAATCCCGGTCCCTGCTATTTCCTTAGGCTGCAATCCCCATTCCATCAATAAAGCCATTATCTTTTTTTGAGTTTCAAACTCTTTGCAGCTAAGTTCCGGATTTTTCCGAAACTCACGACGCCACGCAATAATCTCGTCTTTTTGTTTCAATACGACCGCTTCAAAATTCATTTTCCATCCACTCCTCAATCTTACGCTTTCTGAACAGACATGTCTTTTTAAGTAGTTCCACTCAATAGCATTTATCCGACAAAACAACGCAATAAATATAAACAAAGTATACTAGAAATGAACTTTCGCCACAACGCGCATTCTTTTCCTTAATTCCTACCAAAGCGGTGTACATCGCTTGCCAACAACAACAGATAGGCATTTTTGTCTTTTTCCCTCTAGAATGCTTACAGATCCGCTGATTTAAGGAAGGCTCCGGCAAGCAAGTCCGTAAATAATAAAACACAAAGGCGCGTTTCCTTTACAAGAAAACGCGCCTTTGTGTTTTATTGAAGTTACGTTATGCAATTTGGTGACCCGTAAGGGAATCGAACCCTTGTTCCCGCCGTGAAAGGGCGGTGTCTTAACCGCTTGACCAACGGGCCATTTCTAGTGGTGGGCCCACCTGGGATCGAACCAGGGACCGGCCGGTTATGAGCCGGCTGCTCTACCGCTGAGCTATAGGCCCTAATGAAGTAGAAAACAGGTTTTCCCGAAAGAGAAAGCCTGTTCATTATGCTAAAATGGCTCCTCGAGTAGGACTCGAACCTACAACCCCGCGGTTAACAGCCGCGTGCTCTACCGATTGAGCTATCGAGGAATGCTATCGACGTAACACATTATAATTCAGGAAGCCCTGTCTGTCAAGGCCCTAACCGGCTTTACTCCAGAAAATCCTTCAGCTTCTTACTCCGGCTGGGGTGACGCAGCTTCCGCAATGCTTTCGCTTCAATCTGGCGAATTCGTTCGCGAGTAACGCCAAAATGTTGGCCCACCTCTTCTAAGGTACGAGCCCGGCCATCATCCAATCCAAAGCGAAGACGCAGTACTTTCTCTTCCCGCGGCGTCAATGTTTCCAGCACTTCTTCCAGCTGTTCCTTCAGCAGCATAAACGACGCTGCTTCTGCCGGGGCTGGAGCGTCCTGATCCTCAATAAAATCTCCCAAATGAGAGTCTTCTTCTTCCCCAATCGGAGTTTCCAGCGAGACAGGTTCTTGGGCTATTTTCATAATCTCCCGCACCCGCTCTACGCTGATTTCCATTTCCTTGGCTATCTCTTCCGGTAACGGCTCCCGCCCCAAATCCTGCAACAGGTGCCGCGATACGCGAATCAATTTATTAATGGTTTCGACCATATGCACGGGAATACGAATGGTACGGGCCTGATCCGCAATCGCCCGGGTAATAGCCTGACGAATCCACCAGGTCGCGTAGGTACTAAATTTATAGCCCTTATTGTAGTCGAATTTCTCGACCGCTTTAATCAGTCCCAAGTTGCCTTCTTGGATCAAATCCAAAAACAACATGCCTCGGCCAACATATCTCTTGGCAATACTGACCACAAGACGCAAATTGGCTTCGGCTAAACGTCTTTTGGCCTCTTCGTCCCCTTGTTCCATCCGTTTGGCCAGAGCAATCTCGTCATCCGCCGTCAGCAGCGGTACTCGGCCAATTTCCTTAAGATACATGCGGACCGGATCGTCAATACTGATTCCCTCGGGAATCGACAGGTCAATGTCTACTTCCTCGTGCTGCTCATTATTGGCGTCTGCATCCTCTATAACTTCAGCTTCCGCTATTTCATCGACAATCTCGATGCCTTTGTTGGAGAAAGACTCATACATATCGTCCATTTCGTCAGCCGAAAGCTCTTCCTTTTGCAGGCTGTCCATAATTTCTCCATAAGACAGGACGCCGCCTCGTTTTTCGCCTCGCTCCAACAACGAATCCATTTGCACTTCTGGACGTACTTTTTTCTCTGTCATTGCCTTGTCTCCCTCCTCCCACACAAATCATCGGTTTGATTATCGTGTGAACGCATTTGCATGCAATTGATCAATCTCATGTTTAATTCGCTGACTTTCTGCTAATTCCTGCAAAAAGCGGCTATCCCCCAAACGTTCTAATTCATCGGCCCGCAGGCGATGTTGCTCATACCTGCGGCGCAAGGCCGCAATATGCATGGTACGGATGCAATCGTCGACAAAAGAAATACGATCTCCTTCCGGTAACGGCTGTAAAGCAATACCGGAAATAAGGCTTTGTTGCTTTTCCTGCAGCGAATAAAGCCAGCGCTGCAAGCTTCCTTCGCCTTGTCGTTGCTGCATGTAAAGAGCGGAAAACAAGTCCCGCCAGACCGGATCTTCCAGGTCCTCCTCAGGCAATTGCGCCTCCACATAAGAAATCAGCGATTCTTCTTCTAAAATAAACCGCAACAACAACCGCAAGGCCTCTTGCTCTGCATTTCGGCTTTGTTTGTTAACGACGATAGCCCGTCCGACTCTTCCCGAGGTGTTTCCTGAGCTTTTTTTTACTTCTGCGCGAATGGCAGTTTCATCAATTTCCAGCATTTCCGCCATCTTACGAATATATGCATCTGCCTCGACCGCACTGTCTGCAGTTGCCAACAGCGAAGCCATTTCAGAAACCACAGCCACTTTGCCTGCCAAGGTTCCTGTATCTTGTTTACGCAGCGCATAACGCAGATGAAATTCCAGAAGAGGCAGAGCATCCTGCAGCAACTGTTTAAATTCATCATCGCCATGGCGTCGTAAAAACTCGTCAGGATCTTTACCATCAGGCAAAGCAACTACTTTCACGACCGCTCCGCAATCTTTAACCGTATGCAAAGCGCGCAAAATGGCTTCTTGTCCTGCATTATCGCTGTCATAAGCGAAAAGCATTTCTGTTGTTACTCTAGCCAATTGCTTCGCCTGCTGCGGCGTAAAAGCAGTCCCCAGCGAAGCCACTACTTGCGAAAAGCCTGCCTGGTGCGCTGCAATCGCGTCCATATATCCTTCGACAACCACTGCTTGTTTTCCTTGCTTAATTGTAGGCGCTGCCAAATGATATGCATATAAGACATGGCGTTTATTAAATAATGTCGTTTCAGGAGAATTTAAGTATTTAGGATGGCTATCATCCAAAACACGACCGCCAAAGCCAATCACACGGCCTTGATAATCCCAAATTGGAAACATCAAGCGATTACGGAAGCGGTCATAGAGTCCGCCTCGAGATCGTTCCTGCGCCAACCCGGCTTCCAGCAAAGAAGCTTCTGCAATTCCCCGGCGCGTAAGAGCGCTAACAAGCTTATCCCATTGCGGCGGCGCAAAGCCCAGTTGAAACTTCTCTATCGTCTCGTCTGTAATGCCTCGTCGCTTTAAATATTCGCGCGCTTCTTTGCCATAATTTGTCTTAGTCAAACAAGAATGGAAAAAATCCCGCGCCAGCATGTTTACCTGGAACTGCGCTTGCCTTGCTTTCTCACGTTCCAGCTCTTGCGGCGAACGTTCCTGCTCCGGCATCGGTATGTGCAGCTTCTCTGCTAATAGTTTCACCGCTTCCGGAAAAGTAATATTTTCCACTTTCATTAAAAACTGAAAAACATCACCGCCTGACTGACAGCCAAAGCAGAAAAAAAATCCTTTATCTTCGGACACTGAAAAAGAAGGAGTTTTTTCCTGATGAAACGGACAGCAACCCCAATAATTACGTCCCTTTCGTTTCAGCGGCACATAATCAGAGACAACACTGACGATGTTGCTTTCCGAGCGCAGACGTTCTAAAAAGCCTTCCCGTACAGCATCCCTCATGAATTCTCACTACCTATTTCTTAATTTTTCTTTAAAATACCGGTCATCCATGCCGGTTTGTTAGTATTCTACATCTCCAACCATATTCCTGCTGAAAAGATACATCCACAAAAAAACAGTTTTTTCTTTCGATTCAAACAGTGATTTTGAAGCAAGCAGCACTTATGGTATTAGTATTTTATCGACCACAACCATGCCCCCAGCGTACAGGAATGAACCATCGTTCAAACAGATGAATTGCATACTGATCTGTCAAGCCGGCAATATAGTCTACTACCGTAGTTTCTCGGCCCCACTGAGCCTCCCGTTCCTGGAATTCCAAAGGCAGCTGCTCTGGATGCTTCAAAAAGAAAGCAAAAAGATTGTGGATGATATACTGGCCTTTTTGCCGCTCTTCCTCCAAGGGGGAAGCCCGATAAATCCGTTCAAACATAAATGCTCGAAACTGATCCATAGCTTGCTGAACCGTTGGGGAAAAGCCAATCTTCTCTTTACCTTGAGACTGCTCAATCATGTCGGTCACCATAACGGTAATCATGTCCGATGTTCTGGTTCCCAAATGCACTTTTACGAAATCGGGCAAATCTTGAGGCTGCAGCATGCCCGCCCGAATACCGTCGTCATAGTCGTGACATAAATACGCCACCCGATCTCCACGCCTCACAATGCCGCCTTCCAGCGTCAAGGGCTCCTCGGCGCCAGTGTGGTGCAAAATTCCGTCCCGCACCTCTCCCGTCAAATTCAAGCCTTGCCCATTTCGCTCTAAATGGTCTACGACGCGCAAGCTTTGCTCGTTATGGTGAAAATGCCCGACAAGCTGGCACAAAGCCTCTTCACCAGCGTGACCAAATGGTGTATGACCTACATCATGGCCTAAGGCAATTGCTTCCACCAAATCTTCATTTAAAGCAAGCCCTCTGGCAATCGTCCGGGAAATTTGGGCTACCTCCAAACTATGGGTCATGCGCATGCGATAATGATCTTCCGGTGCAATATAAACCTGAGTCTTATGCTTCAAGCGGCGAAACGATTTGCTATGGATAATCCGGTCTCGATCGCGTTGAAAGGCGGTGCGAATCGGGCACTCCTCTTCCGGGCGCTGCCGAACCGCCTTATGGCTATAGCTTGCATGAGACGCTAATATTTTTCGTTCCAATTCCTCACTACGCTCGCGAAGCTTCATCACGCCAGTCCCTCCTCCTTGCCTTCCTCTTGTGCTATAATAAAGGAAAGTAGGCTTTTGCTTGTAAAATAAGAAAGGAAGGTTATACTATGAAATCAACACACATTTTAGCAAGTATTCTTGCTTGCTTTCTGTTTCTTGCTTCGGTAACTTCAGTAGTCTCCGCAGCTGTCCCTGTTATTCAAGCCGACCAGCAGTATTTTGACATCAAAAGCGGTCTGCATGTATTAAAAGGAAATGTGACGATCAGCCATAGCGGGCGTGTTGTCACCGCCGGCGAAGCGCGCACAAACATGTTGGAAGTCTGGGCCTCAGACAATGTCACTTTCACTCAGGATGACATTTCTTTCCGCGGTGATTCCGTCTATGTCAACATTCCCAGCAACACGGCAAAAATCACCGGCAACGTCAGTTACAGCGACAATGGCACAAGCATTCAAGCGCAACAAGTAGAATACGATTGGAATTCTAAAATTGCCCTTTTTAATGGCCAAGTCAAGATAACGCAAAACGGCACGACTTCTTCGCAGGAACAAGTCCGTTACCATGTAATTGAACACACTTTGATTTAGCTCCATTCACCTCGGCCGCTGCCTTAAAGCGTCTCTCCCTTTATTAATTACGCTTCCCTTCGCTAATTCCCTGCTATTCTACAAAAAGAGACCAAAAATAAGGTCTCTTTTTAAAAAAATCCTGGGCTCCAAAAGAGCCCAGGATTTTTTATTGGGTTACCACGCTGCTTTTTAGGCGACAATCACTTTTCCCAAATCACCAATTCCGGAAGCAAGAGAAACAATCTGTTTTAGCAAAGCTAAGCGATTTGTTTTTACTTCCTCATCCGGATCCATAACCATTACCGCTTCAAAGAAAGCATGAATCGGATCGGCTAAGGTCGTCAATTCCGCCAGCACTTGCGCATAGTCACGTTGCTGGGAGCTGGCCGCAATCCTTGCTGCAGCCTTTTGATAAGCAGCGTACAAAGTTTTTTCTTCATCCGCTACAAAAGAAGTCTCTTTAATTTCATCCCTTGTCGCGTGTTTTACCAAATTCGACGCACGCGTCAAAGCCTGTACCGCTTTTTTCAGTGAATCCCCTTCGGCAGCAGTCAAAGCCTGCGCTTTCAACCACGACTCATAAAGCACATCGGTATCGCCTTCCAAAATGGCATCGACAACATCATAACGCACATTCTGCTCTAACAACAGATTCTTCAAACGCAACCGGAAAAACTCAGCCACATCCTGCTGCAGCTTCTCCTGCACCTTCGCATCTGTCAGGTTCAATTGTTCCAAAGCGTATTGAACCATATCCCGCAAGGAGAACCCATAAGGCGCCGCCAAGAGAGTACTGAGAATGCCCTGGGCTTGCCGCCGCAAAGCGTAAGGATCCTGGGAGCCTGTGGGAATCAAGCCTCGGCTGAAAGTAGCTACAATATTATCCAGCTTGTCCGCAATGCTTACAAGACGGCCCGGCATTCCCTGCGGCAGCTCATCACCGGCAAAGCGAGGCAGATAATGCTCATAAATGCCTTCCGCCACCGCGTCATCCTCGCCGTTAAGCTTGGCGTATTCCCGCCCCATGATGCCCTGCAGTTCCGTAAACTCGCAAACCATACCGGTTACTAAGTCAGCTTTAGCAAGATAAGCTGTCCGCGCTACCTGTTTCAGCGCCGCCTCATCGGCCTGCAGGTTTTTTCCGAGCTGCAGCGCAGCTGCCTGCACCCGCAGCACCTTGTCATGCATAGTTCCCAGGCCGTCTTGGAAAACAATGCTTTTCAGCCGTTCCACGCGCTGCTCTAAAGTCCCTTTCTGGTCTTCCATGTAGAAGAAACGAGCATCCGCCAACCGAGCGCGCAGCACCCGCTCATTGCCATGACGAACAACATCCAAGTGTTCTTTGCCGCCATTGCGAACCGTAATAAACAAGGGCAAGAGCTTACCGGCCTGATCTAAAACCGGAAAATAACGCTGGTGTTCCTTCATCGGCGTAATGACCGCCTCTTGAGGCAGTTCCAAATACTCTTCCTCAAAACGCCCGCATAAGGCCGTGGGATATTCGACCAAATGCACGACTTCTTCCAGCAGTTCCTCGTCCATCGCGACCACGCCGTTATGCTCCCGAGCCGTTTCTTCCAACTGTTGACGTATGATGCTGCGACGTTTTTCCGGATCTGCTAAGACAAAATTATGGCGCAGCGAATCTTCATAAGCGGCTGCTTCGGCGATGGTAATTTCCTTTTCTCCCAAAAAGCGATGCCCCCGCGATACGCGCCCGCTGACCACGCCTGTCACTTCCAGCGGCACAATTTCTTGTCCGTACAAGGCTACGAGCCAGCGAATCGGCCGGACAAAACGCATGTCTAAATCGCCCCAGTGCATATTTTTAGGAAAATTAAGCTTGTGCAGCAGCTCCAGCAGCAATTCCGGCAACAACTCAGCCGTAGCCTTTCCTTGCTCATGAATTTGCGCATACACATAGCCGTCTCGCTCCACCAGCGCATTTACATCCACGCCCTGACCTCTGGCAAAGCCTTGACCCGCTTTCGTCGGTTTTCCTTCCGTATCAAAGGCAATGCGCACCGAAGGGCCTTTGTTTTCACTTTCACGGTCTTCTTGCTGCTCCGTCAGATTGCGAACCAGCACTGCCATTCTACGCGGCGTTCCGAATACTTGAATGTCTCCATGCTCCAGGCGCAGCTCTTGCAACCGCTGGCTGCTATACTCGGTCAACTGCTGCAGAATGCCTTTCATAAAGCGCGCCGGAATCTCTTCCGTACCAATTTCAAACAGTAAATCCTTAGCCATGCTGACAGTCTCCTTTCAACAGCGGATAGCCAAGGGCTTCACGCTGCTCCAGATATCCTTGGGCGCACAAGCGGGCCATATTACGCACCCGGCCAATGAAGGCGGTTCGCTCGCTTACGCTGATGGCGCCTCTGGCGTCCAGCAGATTGAAAGTATGAGAGCATTTGAGCACATAATCATACGCAGGCAGCACAAAGCCCGCTTCCAGCACTCGCACCGCTTCTTTTTCATAAAGATCAAACAAGTGGAACAGCAGTGCCGTATCCGCCAATTCAAAATTATAATGAGACTGCTCCACTTCGTTGCGATGGAACACATCCCCGTAAGAAACGCCTTCTACCCAGGTCAAATCATAGACATTTTCCACGCCTTGAATATACATGGCCAAGCGTTCCAGGCCATAGGTAATTTCTACAGAAACCGGTTTGACGTCAATACTGCCGACCTGTTGAAAATACGTAAACTGCGTAATTTCCATGCCGTCCAGCCAGACTTCCCAGCCCAGGCCCCAAGCGCCCAAGGTGGGAGACTCCCAGTTGTCTTCTACAAAACGGATGTCATGCTTTTCCGGCTCAACACCCAGTTGCGCCAGGCTTTCCAAATAGAGCTCCTGGATGTTGGCCGGCGACGGTTTTATAATCACCTGAAACTGGTGATGTTGAAACAGCCGGTTGGGATTATCACCGTACCGTCCGTCAGCAGGACGACGCGAAGGCTCCACATAGGCCACCTTCCACGGTTCAGGACCGAGGGCTCTCAAAAAGGTAGCCGGATTCATCGTTCCCGCACCCTTCTCCACATCATAAGGTTGTTGCAAAATACAATTTTGTTTGGCCCAAAAGTTTTGCAGCGTCAGGATAATTTCCTGAAAAGTCATAGCCATTGCCACTTCCTCCTTCATTTTCTCTTGCGCTTGCCGAGACGCCAGCCAATAAACATAAAAAACTCCCGTCCCTGCATCGCTTTCGCAATACAGGGACGGGAGCTAATCCCGCGGTTCCACCCTGCTTGGCTGTCTAACAGCCCGCCTTCGTTGTCCGGGTTTTACTATCTGCAAAATCAAATTCTGCAAAGTTCCTCCCGCAGCTCCAGAACGCCTTCTTTCTCTTAAGAAACCTCGGTTTCCCAGCCAGGCTTTCACTGCCCCTGGCTCGCTGCCTGAGAAATACTACTTTCCTTCTTCACCTATCTCAATTGTGGCTTTAGGATACCACAAAACAACTCTCAGTGCAAGAATGAACGCTCAAGAATTCCCTAACGCCGCTACTTGGCGAATGAACGCCGTAGACCGCAAAGGCCGCTCAATATGATGATCCACATAGGATAAAAGCAGCGCCTCCAGCATAAGCAAAGCTTCCCTTGAAACCAGAAATCCCTCCATTTGCTCCCACTGCAAATGCAAAAACCGCTGCAACAACTCAGCAGCCCCCTCGGAAAACAACTTTTCCTCACTAGAACTGTCATGGCATTGGCGACAAACAACACCGCCTGCAGCCATGTCAAACACAGCCGGCCAAACCAGTTCCTTCCCGCATTGCTGGCAGACTTCGCAGGCAGGTTCCAGACCTGCTAATGCAAACAATTGCCACGAAGCAGCCAGTGTTACCAGACGAGGATTTCGTTCTTCCATGACGCGCAGCACCCGCAACAGCCATTCATAAATTTCCGGTTCCGCCTGCCGTTCCGGGCACAGTTCGGTGATCAACTCCGCTAAAAAGCCGGTATAGGCCATGCGATTCAAATCTTCTCGCAACCCTTGAAAGGAATGAATCATTTCGCAGCCCTTGACCGCCTCTACCTGTTTGCCTGCCAGCAAAGCCAGCTGCGCTTGCACAAAAGGCTGCAATCCTCCTGCCAATTGACTTCTAGGACGTCGCGCTCCATAGGCAATCGCAGTGATCAGTCCGTGCTCCTTGGAAAAGACCCGCACCAGCCGGTCCGCCTCCCCCCAATTGCGCACAGTCAGCACAACCGCCTCCACTTGATACCGTCCCGTTGTCATTCTTCTTGCTCCTTTTCCGGCAAATTCGGCAAAGGCACCGCCCTCACCCGGGTAATACGAAAACCGGTGACTCGCAGCACCGTAAACTGATAGGACCCAATGGGTACACTGTCGCCAATTTCCGGGCGGCGTCCCAGTTTGCCAAAAATGTACCCGCCCAGGGTATCTTCTTCATGTTCGTCTTGGCGTAAATTCAGTAAGGAAAAGACCTCGTCCAGCAATACCAGCCCATCGAACTCAAAAGACCCGTCCAAGCCTCGCTGCACTTCTCGCTCCAGAACTTCATCATGTTCATCCTGTATTTCCCCGACGATCTCTTCAATAATATCTTCTAGAGAAACAAGACCGGCGGTACCGCCATATTCGTCAATGACCACCGCCATATGAATACGCCGGCGCCGCATTAGCTGCAACAGCTTAGCCACTGACATGCTTTCCGGCACCACCAGAATTTCCCGCATCAGCCGCTTTATATCCCCCAGCGGCGTTGTCTCGAACTCATTATACATTAAATCTCGCAAATGAATCATGCCAATCACATGATCCTTATCCCGCAAGCACAAAGGGTAGCGGGTATGATTGCTTTCCCGCACTACTTGAAGGTTTTCCTCATAAGATTTTTCCATGAAAAGGCACACCATATCCTGCCTCGGTACCATGACTTCCCTGGCAATGCGGTCTGCAAAATCGAACACATTATCAATCAGCTCGCTCTCCATAGGATCTAGCACGCCCCCGCGCCGGCTAGCGCTGACCAACATGCGTAATTCCTCTTCCGAGTGAGCCAGTTCGCTTTCACTAGCCCGCTTAATATCAAGATGGCGCAAGAAAAAAGCGGCTGTGTGATCAAACAGCGTGATAACAGGATAACCAACCTTATGAAACAGATAAAGCGGCCGTGAAACCAACAGCGCCATCTTCTCCGTCTGCTGAATGGCCAGCGATTTGGGAATAAGCTCCCCCAGCACTACATGCATCAACGTAATTAAAGTAAAACCAATAATAATACTGACGCTATGCGCCAGCAGCATGCTGTCCGGCGCAAAAAATCGCAAAGCCGGTTCAAGCAAGGAAGCAATTGCCGCCTCTCCCAGCCAGCCCAAGGCCAGCGACGCCAGCGTAACGCCCAACTGAATGGCGCTCAGATAGGTGTCAATGGCGGAAACAATGCGCATCGTCAGCTTAGCGCGAATATTTCCTTGATGCACCAATTCTTCCAGCCTTGTTTTGCGCACCCGCACTAAAGAAAATTCGGCTACAACAAAGAAACCGTTAATGGCAACCAAACACAAGGCAGCCAGTACCTTTGCCAAACTATATAGAGACGAATCGATAAGGCATCTCTCCTCCGACCTAACGGTCGCCGTCTTCTCTATAAACGGCTTTAATCAAAAAACCTGCGACAAAAAACTTATACCTTGGGTGTGGTTCCTTTCGGCATAATGGCCCCGCCTGTCAAAACATACTGCAGGGCGCTCTCCGGCGCCACATCCAGAAAAACAACATCCTTGCGCGCTACAATCAAGTTCAGACCGGCGGTCATATTAAAACTAAAGGGTATATATACGCATACCGATTCTTCGTCCACCGCATCCGCTAGTTCCGACGAAAGGGGCGAGGCCAAAAAGCCGATGGCTTTGGCCTCCGTTCCCGGATACGTCACCAATACCGCTTGCCGAAACGTCTGCTGAGATCCCAGCATGGCTTTGGATACTTGCTGCACGCTTTTATACAAAAAATTGACAACTGGAATGGACGCAATCATCCGATCCCCAAAATGAAGGATTTCCTTCATAATCCAATTGGACGAAAACCACCCCATTAAAACTATCAGCAACGCTACCGCTAATACGCCCATTCCAGGAAACTTAATCGGCAGCACTTTCCCAATCCAAGTTTCCGTAAAGTTAAAAATAGTCAAAACCACCGTCAAAGTGATTGTAACCGGAACTAAAATAATGAGTCCGTTTACAAAATACTTGGAAATGGAAAAGCGGAAAATGCGTTTCATGTATTACTCACCCTTATATCCTAACGTGCGCAGCATCATATCGCGGTTGCGCCAATCTTTCTTCACCTTTACCCATAAATCTAAATACACTTTAGAACCTAAAAGTCCTTGGACATCTTCTCGGGCCAAACGGCCGATTTCCTTCAGAAGTCCCCCTTTAGCGCCAATGACAATGCCTTTTTGAGATTCTCTCTCCACGTAAATAACCGCACGCACATAAAGATCTTCATTAGGCCTTGTTTTAATCTCCTCAATCTCCACAGCAATGGCATGAGGAATTTCCTCACGTGTTAAATGCAACACTTTTTCACGGATCATTTCCGCAATCACCAAGCGTTCCGGCTGGTCCGTAATCATATCCTCCGGATAATACTGCGGTCCTGGCTCTAAATGGGTTTTAATCTCTTCAACCAGAGCCTCCAACTGAATATGCTCCAGCGCTGAAATCGGTACAATGGCTTGAAAATCAAAGCGCTCCTGATATTGACGGATAATCGGGAATATCGCTTCTTTACTGAGCATGTCAATTTTATTGATTGCCAAAATCACCGGCGTCCGTACAGCTCGCAGCTGTTCTATAATATACTCTTCACCTGAACCGAAAGAAGCCGTACCATCGGCCACCATCAGTACCACATCCACTTCCTTCAACGTGGACTGAGCCGTCTGCACCATTAATTCTCCCAGCTTGTGCTTGGGTTTATGAATTCCCGGCGTATCAACAAAAAGAATTTGCGCATCCTCTTGGGTCAACACGCACATAATCTTGTTGCGCGTTGTTTGCGGTTTATCCGACATAATCAAAACTTTTTGTCCAATCAGGCTATTAATCAAGGTAGATTTTCCTACATTAGGCCGTCCGACAACCGCTACAAAACCGGATTTAAAATTTTTATCACTCATATTTTATCGTTTCCCCCCTGAAATGCTGCTGGCAACAATTCTTCCAACCGGTAGACAGAGACGTCTCCGGCCAAATTCGCCAGCACAATAATATCTACTCCAAACTCCGCCATAACCTGACGGCACGCGCCGCATGGCGCTACTGGCTGCGGCGTATCCGCCACAACCGCCAGTATAGAGAACTCACGCTCTCCCGCCGCTATCGCCTGAAACAAAGCGTTACGCTCGGCGCATACAGTTAAGCCATAAGAAGCATTTTCTACATTGCAGCCGCTGTAAATAGCGCCGCTTTTAGCCTGCACCGCAGCACCTACGGCAAAATGAGAATACGGCGCATAGGCTCGGCTCCTCACTGCAAGAGCCGCCTCTAACACTGGCTGCCACTGGCTTGCAGAACTCATGCTTCCTGACCTCGCACAATGCCCAGAGCCGCCAGGACCGCTTCTTCCTCAAGACGCATCTCCGCTTGGTCCGCTGGCTCTTCATGATCATACCCCAGCAAATGAAGCATGCCATGCACTGTCAAATAAGCCAGTTCTCGTTCTAACGTGTGTCCGTATTCTTCCGCCTGCCTGGCTGTTGTTTCCAGTGAAATCAGAATGTCTCCCAACAATTCTTCCTCCGGCGCATCGACAATTTCCGGTTCATCGCCTTCGTTTAGAGCGAAAGAAAGCACGTCCGTAGGCCGATCCTTGTCGCGATAGTCACGATTAAGCTCTTGAATCGCAGCATCGTCCAAAAAAGTCACGCCAACCTCCACGCCTTCACTAAGCCCGTAAAGTTCTGCCGCTTTCCCCAGCACCTTCCTCACTGTGTCCTCCATCGCCGGGGTCACTGCCATCTTTTCCTGCCGGTTGCTTAAGACTATTTCCATTTTTCCCTTTCCGCCTCTCCAAATCCCTCAAATTATCCGGATACTCAATTCGGGTATAAAACATGCTGGACAAGACTCGCACAAATACATCGCCAATGGCCTCCAAATCGCGAAAAGCCAAGGGACATTCATCCAGTTGCCCGTCATGAAGACGCTCTTTGATCATTTTTCGCACCATCATCTCAATGCGATTTTGATTTGGCTTTCCCAAGGAGCGAACCGAAGCCTCACAAGCGTCAGCCAGCATAAGCAGCGCCGCCTCCTTGCTCTGCGGCTTAGGCCCTTCATAGCGAAAATCCTCTTCTTCCAGACATTCGCCATGCTCTTCACTGCAGGCGCGCTGATAAAAGTAGGAAACAAGCATCGAGCCGTGATGCTGCTCGATCAACTCAACAATGGCCTGCGGCAGGCCGTACTCCCGGCATAGCTCCACGCCGTCACGAATATGAGAGGTAACAATAAGAGTGCTCAGCGAAGGCGCCAGCTTGTCATGAGGATTTTCCCCTTCGACTTGATTTTCACTAAAAAAGAAAGGCCTCTTAATCTTCCCTATGTCATGATAATAGGCGCCAACACGTACAAGCAACGGATCTGCACCGACGCGTTCCGCTGCCATTTCCGCCAAATTCCCCACTAGCACGCTGTGGTGATACGTACCCGGCGCTTCAAACAGCAGCCTCTGCAGCAGGGGATGATTGGGCCTTGAAAAATCAAGAAGCTTGATCGGCGTAGTAATGCTGAAAGTTTGCTCCAAATAGGGCAGCAAGCCGATTGTGATCACTGCCGAAGCAATTCCGTTCGTCACGGCAATAACCGTCTGCACGCCGATGTAACCAGGGGCCAAATCATCCAGCAGGCCGATGGCCAATACTGTCACCGCCTGCACCAAGGCCATCCAAATGCCTGTACGAGGCAAACTGTAGCCGTGATCAATGCGAGAAAGTGCAAATACGCCCATCCAGCTTCCCAAGATGATCATGAGTACCGGCCGCAAATCGAAGCCGGCAATAACGCCAAACAAGGCTCCCAGCACTACGCTGATCATAAAACCGGTTTTAGCACCCAACAGCACGGTGCTCAAAAGAACACCCGCTGCCAATGGCGCCGCATAATCCGAATACAAATGAGCCAGCTTTCCCAGAAACAACGTAACCGTGACAATAAGACTCAGCAAAAGCATACGTTTAGGATCCTGATACACCGTCGGGATAAACTTATAAAGGAAAAAAGTTCCCAATCCCAAAACCAAAGCGGCAAGAACCGCCAAACCTGCAAACTGTCCTTTGCGCATGTCTGTATCATGGTAAAGGCCGGACTCGCGCATGGCCTGGATGTGCTCCGGCGTAATAACATCACCCCGGCGCACAAGCATTTGCCCCTTCTTTATGGTCTCACGTACCGGTTCGACACTTCCCAGCGCCTGCTGACGTCGCCGTTCCGTCTCTTTGGCGTTCTGAAAGAAATTAGGCGCCATAAGAAGCCGCGCCGTCTCGTTGGCCAAAGACGCTGCCGCCGCGTTCTCCGTAAGCAAAGCCGTCTCCGACGGTAATTGCTTGCGTACGACTTCCACTTCCTCTTCACGCACGCCGCGCAGTAAAATCAGGCGCAGCGCTTGCTTGCTCACCTGTTCTCCCTGTTCCAACAGCTCCGCATCAGCCCGCGCCAGTCGCGTTAAAAATTCCTTTGGCAAAGAAGACGTCGCCATGCTATTTAACAGTTCTTCCCGTTTGGAAACATTCGTCTCCCGCAAAGCCAGCCGAGCCGCGTCAAAAATCTCCGTAACGCGCCGTTCCGCCTTGCGCAGCACTTCTCCATCCAGGTCATACACCGTTGGCACGCTATTTAATACGTCGGACTCTAAGCGCTCCGTTTTCACCACGTCCACATAGGAAATGCTGCGCGGCGCTAACACGTCGCGATCACTCACGTCGCCGGGACGAAAAGACATAGAATCCAAAGCAAAATCTGCGCCCAACAAGGCAAAAACGCAAAAAAAGGTGGCGCACCATATGGACAGCCGCCAGAGCAGCGGCTTATTTCGTCCTTCTGTCAGCACCAGCCATATTGTCTGCCAATACCTCAGGTACTCCCTCATTCGGAAATCCCTCGCTCCTCCTGCCGTCCCTGCTCTTCAAATACCTCATAGGCTTTAATAAGCCGCCCCACTAGTTCATGGCGCACTACATCGCCTTCGTTAAGCTCCACAACGGCAACTCCTTGCAATCCCTCGACAACCTTTTTGGCTTGCCGTAACCCGGATGCGATGCTGCGCGGCAAGTCAACCTGCGTTATATCGCCAGTCACCACCATCTTGGACCCAAAGCCTAAACGAGTCAAGAACATTTTCATTTGCTGCGGCGTCGTGTTCTGCGCTTCATCTAGGATAATAAAGGCGTCTTCCAAAGTTCGCCCCCGCATATACGCCAGCGGCGCAATTTCAATGGTCTGCTTCACAAGATACCGTTGCACCGTTTCTACGCCTAACAAGTCATACAATGCATCATATAAGGGCCGCAAATAAGGATCTACCTTATCTTGAAGGTCACCAGGCAAAAAACCAAGTTTTTCTCCAGCTTCCACTGCCGGCCGGGTAAGAATAATCCGTTCTACGACCTTTTGCTTCAACAAGTGCACCGCCATCGCCACCGCCAGATAGGTCTTGCCTGTACCGGCAGGGCCGATACCGAAGGTAATCTCATGATGACGAATGGCCTCCAAGTAAATACGTTGTCCAATGGTTTTGGGCCTCACCTGCCGGCCGCGCGCCGTAACAGCGACCTTATCCGCAAACATTTGCCGCAACGCTTCGCCCGAACCGGCTTCCAGCATGCGCAGACTGTACTGTATATCATGCTCTGTAACCGGATTCCCCTCACGATACAATTGCCCTAACACTTGCAGCAATTGTTCCAGGCGAGACACTTCCGCTTCCTCGCCGTGGGCGTTTAATTCCTCGCCTCGCGATAAAATCCGGCACGCAAAGCGTTCGCGAAACAGACGTAAAAACTCATCCTGCCGTCCCAAAATCGCTACCGCTTCCTGCATGTTTGAAAACGTCCAATGCAAATCCAAAAAGAAAACCTCCTGCGCCATCTTCCAAGACGGTTAGGCTAGCTTCGCCTTATCCGTCCCACTTCTCCCCGCCGCTTGCTTAAAGGCGGCTTTAAAAGCTCCGCCCAAATTACGCCTTGCACTATAGCCCGCGAAGACAACCGTTGAGAAACGCTTGCCGTTTCCCGTAAAGGCAGTCTTGCAGACTCAGATTCTTTTTTTAATTTCGCCGTCTCGGCCTCATCTTCCTCCTTAGACGCCATTTCCACTGTTGGAGGGAGCGAAGGAGGAGGCGGCGGATACTCATAGCGAGACGTCTGCTGTTGCCGGAGCTTTTTCAAAAGTTCCGGCAGCAAATACAACGCCAAAATCAACAGCAAATACCAAATGCCTTCCATGGCTCAGCCTCCTTGCCTCGAAGGCGTGTCATGCGCCGCTTCCGGCGCTAAGCTGCCGATGGATTCCCTCATTTTCGTATCAGCCATGAGATTACTCAAGTTATAATAATCCAACGCTCCTAGCTTCCCATCCCGCAGCGCCGCTGCCAGCGCTTGGGGAACTTCCGCCTGAGACTCAACGACTTTAGCCTGCATTTCCTGCGTATAAGCGCGCATTTCCTGTTCTTTGGCCACAGCCATCGCACGGCGTTCTTCCGCTTTCGCTTGGGCAATTCGCTTATCCGCTTCCGCTTGATCGGTTTGCAGCTCAGCGCCGATGTTTCGTCCTACATCCACATCGGCGATATCAATGGACAGGATCTCAAAGGCGGTACCGGCATCCAGTCCTTTTCCAAGTACCGTGCGAGAAATATGATCCGGATTGGCTAACACATCACGATGGTCATGAGAAGAACCGACAGTAGTTACAATGCCTTCGCCTACGCGCGCCAACACTGTAGCCTCGCCAGCACCGCCCACCAAACGGTCGATATTGGCCCGCACCGTCACGCGCGCTTTAATTTTCAATTCAATGCCGTTCATCGCCACCGCTGACACTAGCGGCGTTTCCAACACCCGGGGGTTAACGCTCATTTGCACGGCCTCCAGCACATTCCGACCAGCCAAGTCAATGGCCGCCGAACGTTCAAAAGGCAACGGAATTTGCGCTCGCTGTGCGGCAATAAGCGCATCCACCACCCGATCCACATTGCCACCGGCCAAAAAATGAGCCTCCAACTGATTTACATTTACTTCCAACCCGGCCTTGTTCGCTTTGATCAAGGGCATCACAATCTTAGCCGGAGGTACTCGGCGCAAGCGCATACCCACCAGCGTAAAAATTCCCACACGCACCCCTGCCGCCAATGCGGAAATCCACAAACCCAAAGGTACAAAATGCAAGAATACCGCAATAGCCACAACCGCTACAAACAAGACAAAAACCGAACCAAATAATGCACTCATTTTTCTTCCTCCTCTTCATGATATCTGCGCACGACAATCGTAGCGCCTCGCAACTGACTCACAACCACTTTACAGCCGGCAGGAAGATATTCTCCCTCTGAAACGACATCAAGAAGCTCGTCCTCCAGGCGAACCGTGCCGGCTAGGCGCAGCGGCGTCACTACTGTACCGGTTTTCCCCAGCAGCTCTTGGCGCACCGTCTGCGTCATAAACCCTGCAGCCGTTGTTTCCGCATCCTCCAAGATCAGGTGACGTCCCAAGGGACTGGATGGCAGCCGTTTCAGCAGCCACCAGAACAAAATTGAAGCTATAAGCAGGCTTAAAGCCATCCAGCCTACTGCGGCGCCATCTCCTCCTAACGCAAGAAACACTCCGCCCAGAATACCGGCAATCCCCAAGACGCCGAAAACACCAAAGCCTGGAACAACCATCTCTATCAACATACATAAAACGCCGCCGGTAAACAGCCAGGTCTCTAAACCAAGACCACTGCCGCCAAGCCATGGCTCGCCAAAAAGCAAAACCGCCGCCCCAAGGCCTATCAAGCCGGCTACACCGGTGCCAGCGGTTTTTATTTCCGTCATAACCGCTAAAAACAAAACAGCAACAAGTAATGATTTTACTAAGGGATGCGCCAAAAAAGCCGCCAACCCATCCTGCCACTGCTCCTGCCTTTGCTGAACCGCGCTGCCAGCCAAGCCGCCCAAGCGCAATACCTCTTCACGGCTATCAGCCACGCCGTCCGCCAAGCCTGCTTCTTTAGCCTGCAGAGAGGTAAGAGCTAAAATTTGTCCAGGCGCTGCATAGGGCGCATACCCCATGGTTTTGTCCACCATCGCCGCCGCTGCCTGGACATTGCGATTTCGCTGTCCGGCGGTTGCCGCAAATTCCGCCTTCAAAGCTGCAATATTCTTTTCTGTAGCCGGAATGGGTTCAGCCGCGCCAATGCTGCTCCCGGGAGCCATATAAATCCGATCGCAAGCCAAAGCGATCAACGCTCCAGCCGACCAGGCCCGAGGCTGCACATAGCAAAACACAGGTACCTGCGAACGCAGCAGGCGATCCCGCATGCGCACGGCGGCATCTACCTGCCCACCAAAGGTATCAATCTCCAACAAAATCGCCTCTTGCCCCGTTGCCTCCGCGTTTTCAATGGCTCGGGATAATTTGGCCGCCTGTACACCGTTAATTTCTCCCTGCACTTGCACCAAGGAAACAGCTCCTTCACAAATAGGAGACAACAAACAGCTTATCATAAACAAGCACAGGCAAACATACCGCTTCATGGACAGCTCCTTTCCACGCATACACGCCGTTGCTTTCTCTAATTGGCAAAAAACCCGGTACTTAGTGCGTCTAAGTACCGGGTTTATCTTATTGATTGAGTCGTTCACGCACCAGCGTATTTACCAATTTCCCATCGGCTTTACCTTTCACTTGGGGCATGAGAATAGCCATAACTTTTCCCATATCCTTTGCTGTGGTTGCCTGGGCTTTGGATACTGCCTGGTCTACCAACGCGCGAACCTCTTCCTCGCTCAATTGCGCAGGAAGATATTCAGCCAAAATGGCAATTTCTTCCTCAAGTGCAGCTACCAAGTCCGGCCGATTTCCTTTACGGAAGTCATCCATGGAATCTCGGCGCATTTTCACTTCTTTAGCCAATACATCCAAAACGTCTTCATCGTTCAATTCTTTCTTACGATCAATTTCAATGTTTCGAATGCTGGCCTTGACCATGCGCAGCACGCTTAGACGGCTTTTGCCGGCTTCCCGCGCTTTCATGGCCGTTTTTACGTCCTCAGTTAATCGTTCTTGTAACGACATCTTAGGCACCTCCAAACGACGAATTAATGGTAGCGGCGTTTGCGGGCAGCCTCGGATTTTTTCTTGCGACGGACGCTAGGTTTTTCATAGTGCTCGCGTTTTCTCACTTCAGCAAGTGTTCCGGCCTTCTGGCAGGTACGCTTGAATCTACGGAGTGCGCTATCAATGGTTTCGTTTTTTCCTACCTTGACTTCTGACATCGATTCTCCCTCCCCTCCACCGACCGTTACGGGAGTGTATGTTTCTTCACAATACACCTCGTTATTATACACGACCACTCGTTCCGTTGTCAATGGCTGATTAGCCTGGCGGCCACTGCATTGATCTGCCGCCGAGAATATGCCAATGCAAATGTCCCACCGTCTGACCGCCATCTTCCTTAATATTGCTGACCACCCGAAAGCCCTTCTCCTCCAGACCCAAAGAAGCCGCTACTTTGGCAATCACCTTCATCATGTGCGTCAATAGAGGAGCATCGCTTTCCTCAATGGCCAGTAAATGATCGATATGGCGTTTGGGAATGGCTAATACATGAACCGGCGCCGCCGGTTGAATATCATGAAAAACCAATACCTGTTCATCCTCATACACAATTTGAGAAGGAATTTCTTTTTGCGCTATTTTGCAAAAGATACAATCCTGTGACATTTTAACACCTCCTCTCAATGTATGACAGTTCATTATTATTCTGTTTATTGTCTTAATTTTCCTTCTTTTGCAAGAAGAAAAACAAGGAAAATTCTTCAAGTTTCGCTCAAACTACCTTCCAGCCAGTCTTCACGAAGCTCCAAAAGCCGTACTTTCAGCGTACGCCCTGCCAAGTCCTCCTTCTGAGGCGGCAGCTTTACCCGCAGATAATTACCAGTCAACCCTGTTGGCCTGCCGTCAGAACCCGGATGCTCAAAAAGAACCTCCATGGTGCGCCCGACAAACGCTGCCGCAAAGCAAGCAACTCTTTTAGCCGCCACTTCCTGCATCCTCTGTACCCGCTCTTTTTTCACGTACTCCGGCACTTGTTGCGCGTAGGATGCCGCCGGTGTTCCGACCCGACGCGAGTACGGAAACACATGCACCTTCGCAAAGCCAAGACGCTCTACAAAAGTCAGCGAATTAGCAAACATTTCTTCTGTTTCCCCGGGAAAACCAACAATAATATCGGTGGAAATAGCTACCTCAGGCAGGAGGCCTCGAATTTCTGCCGCCTGCTCGGCAAAATCCTCTGTGGTATAATGCCGGTTCATCCTCTGCAGCAAGCGGTTGTCGCCCCCTTGCAACGGCAAATGCAGATGCGGGCACAGCCGCCCATCCTGGCACATTAATTGGAGCAATTCCGGCTCCACTTCAATGGATTCCATGGAACTAATGCGCAAGCGTCCCAACCCAGGTAAGGCTAAAATTTCCCGGACCGCTGCCGCCAAAGTTCTATTTTCATCCTGCCATTCTCGTCCGTAAGCGCCTAAATGAATGCCAGTCAGCACAATCTCCGCAAAACCTTGGCGAATCAACTTGGCCGCTTCACGGCGCACGCTCTCCAAAGAACGCGACCGCAGCCGTCCTCTGGCATAAGGAATAATACAATAGGTGCAGTAATTTTCGCACCCTTCCTGGATTTTCAGAAAAGCGCGCGTCCGCCCGGGCGCTTCTTCCGCTACAGGCACATCTTCAAAGACGTTAGCCGCCATAATATCGCCGACTGCCTGAACTTGTCCGTCTTCCTGGGCCGCCTGCTCCGCCAAATCAACAATGCGTTGACGATCTTGAGTGCCCACGATAAGATCCACACCGGGAATAGCCGCCACTTCCGCCGCCGCCACTTGCGCATAGCAGCCGGTAACCGCCACAACCGCTTCCGGATTTGTTCGTATGGCCCGGCGAATAGCTTGGCGTGATTTTCTTTCACCTAAATGCGTAACCGAACAGGTGTTTAATACATATACATCAGCCACAGAATCAAAAGGCGCCACTTCATAACCCCGGGCGGCAAACAGCCCCTGCATGGCTTCCGTATCCGCCTGATTGACTTTGCAGCCTAATGTCATAAAGGCTACTTTTGACATGATGTTCCTCCCAAATCTCCCAGCTCGTACATTACAACTGCAGCCGCAGCCACCGCAGCCGTCTCGGTCCGCAAAATGCGCGGTCCCATACGCACTACCAACGCGCCATATTGGCGAGCCAGAGCCACCTCTCGCTGTGTTAGGCCTCCCTCCGGCCCGATAAGCACAGCGACTTCTTGCGGGCGCTCTTGCAGCGCCGCCAACGCTTCCTTAAGGCCCAAGCTTTGCTCATCTTCGTATAAGACTAAAAGCAGCGCGCCCTCAGGCAGCGCTGCCAAGGCAGCTTCCAGCGAAGCCACCGGCTTTACCTCTGGAATGCGACTGCGTTTGCACTGTTTAGCCGCTTCCATGGCAATGCGTTCCCAGCGCTCCTGTTTTGCTGCAGCCTTTTTAGCATCAAGACGCAACACACTGCGTTCAGCGGCTATAGGCGCAAAAAATCGGCAACCCAATTCAACCGTTTTTTGCAGCACCCATTCCATTTTCTCGCCTTTAGCCAAGCCTTGCAAAATATGCAGTCCAAGCTCTGCTTCTGCGGTTTCCTCTAGCAGGCGGAGCACCTGTAGCGTAACCCGTTCCTCGGATACAGCTGTCACTTCGGCTTCTGCGCTGCGCCCCGCTGCGTCGCAAACCGCAATGACCGCACCTGGCTGCAGCCGCAGCACTTTTGCCGCATGCAGCGCCTCCGTCCCTGTCAACTCAGCGTCATCCAGAGAACGCAAGAAAAACCGTCTCACCTTATGCGCCGCCTTTTCTGGCAATGATCGCTACCCAGCCGCCTTCTTCCATTACCTTTTCCACGCTTAGCCCCTGCTCCCTTAAAACCGCCGTTACATCCGGCAGGCGTTCAGAGATAATACCGCTGCCAATAAAGGCGCCGCCCTCGCGCAAACGCCCTGGGATATCCGGCAGCAGACGTATAATCACATCCGCTATAATATTGGCCACTACTACGTCGGCTTGGCCGCTAAAACCGGTCAGCAAGTCGCCTTCGCGCACTTCTACGCAGTCTTCTACATGATTCATGACTACGTTTTCCTTAGCCACCCGCACCGCTACACTGTCCAAATCTACGGCGCGAACAGTGGCGGCTCCCAGTTTAGCAGCCGCTACCGCCAAAATGCCGGAGCCGGTTCCCACATCAAAAATAACCTGACCAGGAATCACTACTTCTTCGAGGGCCCGACAGCAAAGCATGGTCGTATGATGCGTGCCGGTGCCAAAAGCCATGCCGGGGTCCAGCTCAATGACCAATTCCTCCGGCAACGGTTGATAGCTTTCCCAAGAGGGCTTTATAACGATTCTCTCGCCAATTTTGACAGGATGAAAATATTCCTTCCAAGAAGTAGCCCAATCTTCTTCTTGGATTTCCTTGTAGGCAATCGTGCCTCGACCTTTATCCAAATTATGCTGCGCTAATTCATTAACCCGCCGTTCAAAGCAACGCAGCTTCTCCTCCAGCTCCTCATCAACAGGCAAATAGGCTTTAACCACAACGGTCTCCACGTCTTCCTGCTCCGGAAGCTCGCAATAGTCCCAGGTACCGGAACGCCGGTATGAATTAATCAGTTCCGGATCTTCAATGACGACGCCGCTTGCTCCGAGGTCGTGAAAAATATTGGCCACCGCCTCCGTAGCCTCATGTGTCGTGGCAATGCTTATTTCTGTCCATTTCATAGTTATACGACCTCGCTTTCTTTAAAAAAGCCATAAAAGGCAAAGACACGTCTTCGCTTCCCAAGGACTTTTTTGAAACCTCCTGGGCAAGACCGTGTCTTTGCAAAATGGCAGCCAGCGACTACCTGCACCAAAACAGGAATCAACCGCCGAATACATCCTTCATCTTTTTGAACCAACTTTTTTCTTCGCCGTATACCTGGTCACCGCCAGCAACGGCAAACTCCCGCAGTAACTCTTTTTGCTTATCATTAAGTTTTTGCGGCGTTATCACCTTCACCCGCACATGCTGATCGCCTCGACCGCGGCCATGCAAACGCGGCACGCCTTTTTCACGCAGCCGGAACACCGTACCGGATTGAGTGCCTTCTGGAACCGTCAATTTGACCTTTCCATCCAGTGTTGGTACGTCTACTTCCGCTCCCAAGGTTGCTTGCACAAAGCTGATCGGTACTTCGCAGAGCACATCGTATCCTTCGCGCGTAAAAAGAGTGTGTTCTTTGATGAACAAATAGACGTACAAGTCGCCAGACGGGCCGCCTCGCGTACCAGCTTCGCCTTTACCAGACACCCGCAGGCGCGAACCGTTATCTACGCCCTTAGGAATGGTTACCTGAATCTTATGCCGCCCGCGAACCGTACCGGTTCCGCGGCAGACATGGCAGGGCTTCTCAATGATCTTGCCGACGCCTCGACATTGATCGCAGGCGCCCACATTGACCATACGCCCGAAGGGAGTATTCTGTACGTATTGAACCTGGCCGGTCCCTTTGCACTTAGAACAGGTTTCTGCTTTTGTTCCCGGTGCTGCGCCGCTGCCATGGCAGGTTCCGCATTCTTCCGTACGAGGCACTTCAATTTCCACTTCATGCCCAAAGGCAGCCTGTTCAAAAGTAATTTCCAGATCGTAGCGCAGGTCGGCGCCCTGTTCCGGTCCGTGCTGGGGCCTCCTGCCGCCAAAACCGGACTGTCCGAAAAACATATCGAAAATATCAGAGAAGCCGCCAAAGTCTCCCTGAAAACCACCCGCCCCGGGGCCGCCGGCCCCGGGGTCAAAGGCGGCATGTCCAAGCTGATCATAACGCGCACGCTTATTGGCATCTGACAATACTTCGTACGCCTCGTTGATTTCCTTGAACTTCTCTTCCGCTTCTTTCGGATCGTCACGGTTGACGTCAGGATGGTACTTGCGTGCCAGCTTGCGATACGCTTTTTTTAATTCTTCTTCCGAGGCGGACTTGTTTACGCCAAGCACCTCATAATAATCGCGTTTTGCCACGTGTCACCATCCTAGCTTTGGATTATTTTTTATCTTCGTCAACCACTTTAAAGTCGGCATCTACAACATTGTCGTCCTGTTTCTTGCCGGCTCCGCCAGCCTGTTGAGCGCCTGCAGCGCCTTCCTGCGGCTGTTGCTGCTGATACAAAGCTCCTGCAAGCTCATGCAGCGGCTTCGTCAGTTCTTCCGTATCGGCTTTAATCTGCTCCAGCGTACCACTTTTCAAGGTTTCTTTCAACTTGTCAGCGGCTGCCTGTACTTTTTCCGCCAAGGCCTTGTCCACTTTGTCGCCGGCTTCTTTAATTGTCTTTTCGGCTTGATATACCAGGCTGTCCGCCTGATTGCGCACTTCTACTTCTTCACGGCGCTGTTTGTCCTCTGCCGCATGGGCTTCAGCTTCTTTCACCATGCGCTCGATGTCGTCTTTGTTGACGCCGGTAGAAGCGGTAATGGTAATCTTCTGCTCTTTGCCTGTGCCGAGATCTTTGGCCGACACATGCACGATGCCGTTAGCGTCGATATCAAAGGTAACTTCGATTTGCGGTACGCCGCGGGGAGCCGCAGGAATATCGCCCAATTGGAAGCGGCCCAGTGTTTTATTGTACGAAGCCATTTCGCGTTCGCCTTGGAGTACATGAATTTCTACAGAAGGCTGATTATCAGCCGCTGTGGAGAAAACCTGGCTTTTTTTCGTAGGAATCGTCGTGTTGCGCTCGATAATCTTGGTGAAAACGCCTCCAAGAGTTTCGATACCCAGAGACAAGGGCGTTACGTCCAGCAGCAGCACGTCTTTTACTTCCCCTGCCAACACGCCCGCTTGAATAGCAGCGCCTACGGCTACGCACTCGTCCGGGTTCACGCCGCGGAAAGGCTCTTTGCCCAAGAATTTTTTGATAGCTTCTTGAACGGCAGGAATACGGGTGGAACCGCCAACCAAGATCACCTTGTCAATTTCGCTTACATTCAGACCCGCGTCGGCCAAAGCTTGACGAGTGGGGCCCATGGTGGATTCCACCAGATCGCTTGTGAGTTCTTCAAACTTAGCCCGGGTCAAATTAATGTCCAAGTGCTTGGGACCAGCTTGGTCCGCGGTAATGAAAGGCAGATTGATATTGGTCGTCAACACGCCGGACAATTCGATTTTCGCTTTTTCCGCCGCCTCGCGCAAACGCTGCACCGCCATGCGATCCTGCGAAAGATCAATGCCTGTTTCTTTTTTGAACTCTTGAGCCAGATATTTTTCGATACGCTCGTCGAAATCGTCGCCGCCTAAACGGTTGTTACCATGGGTAGCTTTTACTTCAAACACGCCTTCGCCCAGTTCCAGCACGGATACGTCAAAAGTGCCGCCGCCCAGGTCGAATACTAGAATCGTGTGGTCTTCGCCCTTGTCCATGCCATAAGCCAACGCTGCGGCAGTAGGCTCGTTGATAATACGCAGTACTTCCAGACCTGCAATAGTGCCAGCGTCTTTGGTAGCCTGACGCTGAGAGTCGCTGAAATACGCCGGTACGGTAATAACCGCCTGGGTCACCGTTTCTCCCAAGTAAGCTTCGGCATCAGCCTTCAATTTTTGCAGAATCATCGCCGAAATTTGTTGCGGCGTATAGGCCTTGTCCTCAATCGACACTTTCCAGTCAGTACCCATATGACGTTTTACGGAGCTGATGGTGCCATCGGGGTTTGAAACCGCCTGGCGCTTAGCAAGTTGTCCCACCAAACGTTCGCCGGTTTTGGAAAAACCCACTACGGAAGGAGTCAGACGACTTCCCTCTGCATTGGCGATTACTGTCGCCTCGCCGCCTTCCATTACCGAAACAACAGAGTTTGTTGTACCTAAGTCAATACCAATTACTTTTGCCATGTTTCAATTCCTCCTTATTTCGCTTCACGCCAACAGCCAAATTCAAGCTGCCAGCCAACATTATACAATTGCTTAACCAACTACCTTAACCATACTGGGACGGATGACTTTGCCTTTTACGCTATAGCCTTTTTGCAGTTCTTGAACAATCGTACCTTCCGCTTGTTCAGAGTCTTCCACCCGTAGTACCGCTTCATGGTACTGAGGATCAAACTCTTTACCTTCAGCCTCTACTACGCTAAGGCCCGCCTTTTCAAGAGCGCCAAAAAGCTGACGGTAAATCATGGAGACGCCGGAGCCTAGGCCTGCGGCTTCTTCTTCACTCAGGCTGCTCAAGGCGCGTTCAAAATTATCCAGCACTGGCAGCAGTTCTAAAATTAGATTCTGCGCCACTACATTCGATAGCTCTTCTTTTTCCTGCCGCGAACGACGACGGAAATTGTCAAAATCCGCATAAAGACGCTTATAACGATCTTCAGCTTCCGCCAAAAGCCGTTCCTTCTCCGCCTGGACTGCTTCGACCGTCACAGCTTGATCCGCTTCGGCTTCTTGGCAGCTTTCCTGCGCAGAGACGTCTTGATTTTCTTTGTTTTCTAGATCTTCGTGGTTATTGGCCACTCTTTCCACCTCTTTGCATTTTACTTTCTCAAAAATCAGGCAGGCCTTCTTCCATACCTTGTTGAGGAGCGCCATTTTCATCACGCTTTCGAATAATCGTGTCAATACGCAAAATGGCTACCGCCACTTCCCCAGCTGCTTTCAATGCATGCAGCTTGACTTCCAGCGGGTCCATGATCCCCGCCTGCAACATATCCGCCACAGCGCCGCTTTCACAGTCAATGCCCAGCACCTCCTGGCTTTGGGACGCTTGCGCCGTTAACACTTCCTCCACTTTTTCCAGCGGATTGAAGCCGGCATTATCCACAATCTGCGCCAGCGGCCGCTTCAGCGCAGCCGTCACGCAATCCAGGCCATAAGCAGCCATACCCTTCATGCGGTCTCTATGACGTTCCAGTTCGCGGGCAACCGCAATTTCCGCAGCCCCGCCTCCCGGAAGATAGCCGCTTTTTACAGCAGCCTGCACGCTCGAAGCGGCGTCCTTGGCAATGCGTTCCCGCTCGCCAACCACTTCCGCCGTAGCGGCGCCCACTAAAATGGTCGCCATCGGCTTGCCAGCGCCTCCCAACATGCGAATATGTCCCAGTTTTTCTTCCGCATATACACGCTGTACTTTGCCCAGATAGCGCTGCAGCTCGGCTTTTTCCTTTTTCAAGGCAGTCCGCTTCATCATACGCGCGCCGGTATGTTCCGCCACGCGGCGCAAATCTGTCGCATTTACTTGGCTGACTACAAACATGCCTGCGTCGGTAAAGGCTTCTTCCGCCGCCGAATCAACAGCTCGGTCTGTCAGGACCACTTGAATGTCCATTTCCACCAGCTTCGCTATATTCTGCCGAAACTCTTCTTGCAGTTCCAGATAGCGCTTAAACCCGGCTTCCGTCCCCAAGGCTTCTTCGCCCAACTCTTCCGGCGCCAAGGCATCATCCAGCACCATTACTTTGGCGTCATCCATCGACAAAGGCATATCTTGATTCAAGCGTTCTTTTTCAATGATAACACCGAGAAACACTTCATTTTCCGCGCCTTCCTGAGCTAAAACCGTATCGGAAAGCTTAAAGTGAGCTTCTTTCAATTTACCTCGCCCGATTAAGCGCGCCGCTTCCACTACCAGTTGAGCAATATCCGCATAGGCCCGGCCGGCAATGCGCGCCACATCAAAAAGGCATTCCGCCTGCACATCATCAATGGTAATAGCACGAGCCTTCAACTGTCTGGCCGCTTCGTCAATTCCAAAGCGAATGCCCTCAATTACCCGGGCTACTGGCACGCCGCGCAGCACCTGCGTCAGCCCTTCGGCTACAAGAGCCCCAGCCATGATCGTCGCCGTAGTCGTGCCGTCTCCGACTTCGTCCTTTTGCGCTCTCGCCGCATGAATCAACATTTTCGCAGCCGGATGATTAATATCCATCTTTTCTAAAATCGTAACGCCGTCATTAGTAATAATGACCTCGCCGAAACGATCTACCAGCATGGTATCAAGCCCCTTGGGGCCTATGGTTCCTTCTACCGCCGAAGTGATGGCTCGCACCGCTTCAGCATTGGTCATCAACGCCGCTAATGCGCTATCGGCATCAGCGCCTCCGCCTTGCTTTCGACTCACAGACTACGCCTCCCTCTTAAAATCACAGCTTATAGTGCTTCAAGATTTCACTAAGATTGTGGTTCATAAATTCCAAAGTTGCCATGATTTTGGCATAATCCATACGCGTCGGCCCGAGTACGGCAATAGTTCCTACGACTTCGCCGCCCAAACAATACGTGGCCCGCACCATACTGCAGTCTTGAATGCCGCTGAATTTATTTTCCCTGCCAATGGTCACCACAACACCGTCGTCGCTAGGCGCTTCTAAAATATCATACAGCAAGCGCTCTTCTTCCAGCATATTCAACAGACGTTTGAATTTCTCCATATCCTTGAATTCCGGCTGATTCAGCATCTGTGTAGCGCCGCCGAGGTATACCCTTTCTTGATGCCGACTGCTTAGGGTATCCGCCAAAATAGCCAGCGCTTCTTCAAACTCACGCGCCTCGCCTAAAATACTGTCGCGGACATCCTGAAACATACGCCCCCGGAAATTCCGAAAAGGAATCCCCGCCAAACGATTGTTCAGTTTCTCGGCAATAAGCTGCATCTCCTCCAAGGTTGTGCCCCTTGGCAATGGCAACAGCTTATTTTCAACAGCGCCGCTGTCGGAAACAACCACCAGCAGCACTTTGTTTTCATCAAACGGCAGAAATTGCAAATACTTAAAAGAGCTGGGACTTGCCTGCGGCGCCAGCACCAAAGAAACATTGCCTGTCATCCGCGAAAGAATCTTGGCGGTTGTCTGAAACACCTCATCCAAACGCCGCACCTTGGCCTGATACCAATTGCGAATCAAGGAAATTTCCTTTTCCGACATCTGTGTCGGAGACAGCAAGGCATCCACGTAAAACCGATAGCCTTTGGCCGAAGGAATCCGCCCGGAAGACGTGTGAAGCTGTTCCAAGTAGCCCAACACTTCTAAATCCGCCATTTCGTTCCGAATCGTCGCAGGGCTGACACCAAGATCGTATTTACGAGCAATCGTCCTGGAGCCAACCGGTTCTGCGGTGGATACATAATCATCGACAATCGCTTGCAAAATACGACGTTTTCGTTCATCAAGCATGTCATCCACCTCCATTGTTAGCACTCTTCTCTAAGGAGTGCTAACATCTATAAAAAACATACCACTCTCCTCCTAAAATGTCAATATGTCTAAGTCAATCGAATCCAGTATTTTGCTTCATTTTTCGTCAGACTTGCTGCCAGATTCCGTTTCCAAAAAGGCCGCAAAGGCGCGATTGCCAAAACGCATACCTAAGGAAGTAAGACAGGTCCGTCCCCTTTGTTTTTCCACAAGACCTTCTACTAATAGTTGCTCCAACACAAAAGCGTAGCGCTGCCAGAGCTCCACGCCAAAGTTCGCTCTAAATTGACGATGAGAAATACCGCCCCTAGTGCGCAGCGCCAAAAAACAAAACTCTTCCTGCTGCTGCGCCAGTGTCAGCGCAGGCTGCTTTCCACGCTCCCAGCGTTGCTGAGGCGTTAAAGACAAATACCGTTCCAGGGGAAAACAGCCTTCCCAGCGCCGCCCTTCCAGGAAGGAATGCGCCGCCGCTCCCAGCCCTAAATACGGACGAAAACGCCAATAGCGAAGATTGTGTCGACAAGCGCGCTTTTTTTGCGCATAATTCGATATTTCGTACCTTTTATACCCGTGAGCCGGCAGCCAGCCTTCCAGCCAGTTGTCCATAGCGGCTGTTTCGTCTTCGGCCGGCAGGGCTAACACTCCCTCTTCTTCCAGGCTGGCAAAAAGCGTACCTTCTTCTATTTTCAAAGCATAAATAGATAGATGTTCTACCGCAAAATCAACCGCCTGACGTACGCTTTGCTGCAATAAAGACAGTGTCTGCCCAGGCAGTCCGGTCATCAAATCCACATTGCAATTCTCAAAGCCGGCCCGCCTGGCAGCCTCCAAGGCCGCCGCAGCAGCCGCACCGTCATGAATGCGGCCGCAATTGCGCAGCAATGCATCGTCAAAGGATTGCACTCCCAGGCTAAGACGATTAAAGCCTGCCGCACGCAACTGCCTTAGATCTTCACCGGAAACCGTTCCCGGATTAGCTTCCAGGGATATCTCCGCTTCCGGCAGTACCAAAAACCATTGCCGCAGTTGCTGCAGCACACGCACTAGCGCCTCAGCGCCGATGATGGTCGGCGTACCGCCGCCCAAAAAAACCGTATCGACCGGCGCTTTTCCCAACCGGCTCCCTTGCCAGGCAATTTCTTCGCACAATGCTTCTACATACTGTTCTTGCAGCAAAGAGTTCCCTGGCTGGGACGGAAAATCGCAATAAGAGCATTTCTGCCGACAAAAAGGAATATGTACATATAAGCCTAATGGTCCCATAATCTCACCCTCCGGAAAACCAGAAAGAGGGCCGCCTCAATCGCTCTTGAGGCAGCCCGCTTCAGTATTCAAAACAACTCAGTCAATCTTTAAAATAGCCATGAAGGCTTCTTGCGGAACTTCTACGTTCCCCACCTGTTTCATGCGCTTTTTGCCTTCTTTTTGTTTTTCCAGCAATTTGCGCTTACGGCTAATATCGCCGCCATAACACTTGGCCAGTACGTCCTTTCGCATGGCGCGCACTGTTTCCCTGGCAATTACTTTGGTGCCAATAGCCGCCTGAACGGGAATTTCAAACATCTGCCGTGGGATAATGCCCCGCAGCTTCTCAACCAAGATACGCCCCCGATGAACAGCCTTATCCCGATGCACAATCACAGACAAGGCGTCTACAGGATCATTGTTCAAAAGAATGTCCAGCTTGACCAGCTCCGAGGCCTGGTAATCGGACAATTCATAATCCAGCGAAGCATAGCCGCGCGTAGATGATTTCAGGCGATCAAAGTAATCGTAAATAATCTCGCTTAAAGGCAAATGATACGTCAACAACACCCTGGTCGTGTCGAGATATTTCATGTCTTTAAATTCGCCCCTTTTTTCTTGGGACAATTCCATCACCGCACCCACAAACTCATTTGGAACGATGACCGTTGCTTTTACATAAGGCTCTTCAATATGTTCAATTTCCTGCGGCGTAGGCAGCTTGGACGGATTGTCAATCTCCAGCTTTTCACCATCTGTCTTATATACATGATAAATAACGCTAGGCGCCGTAGTAATCAGGACAATCCCATATTCACGCTCCAGCCTCTCTTGTACAACATCCATATGCAGCAATCCCAAGAAACCGCAACGAAAGCCAAACCCAAGAGCCACAGAAGTTTCCGGCTCAAAAACCAGCGCCGCATCGTTAAGCTGCAGTTTTTCCAAAGCATCCCGCAACGAATCGTATTCCGACGATTCCACCGGATACAAGCCGCAGTACACCATCGGCGTAATTTTCCGGTATCCTTCGAGCGCCTGTGTTGTCGGGCGCGCCGCATCGGTTACGGTGTCGCCCACGCGCACATCTTTAACGTTTTTAATGCTTCCCGCCACATAGCCAACCTGCCCTGCTATCAGTTCCGAAACATTCGTAGGCACCGGACGAAACACGCCAACTTCAGTAGCTTCAAAGACCTTGTCCGTTGCCATCATACGCAGTTTCATGCCAGGCGCCATGCGTCCGTTCATGACGCGCACATAGGCAATGACTCCTTTGTAGGCGTCAAAATGCGAATCAAAAATCAGCGCTTGCAGCGGCTCTGTCACTTTGCCAGCGGGCGCCGGCACTCTCTTTACTACGGCTTCCAATACTTCAGGAATGCCGATGCCGGTTTTGGCGCTGACTAAGATGGCCTCTGACGCGTCAATGCCGATAATGTCTTCGATTTCCTGCTTAACTCGTTCCGGATCGGCGCTGGGCAAATCAATCTTATTGATGACCGGAATAATTTCCAAATTGTTTTCCAGAGCCAAATATACATTGGCCAGCGTCTGCGCTTCAATGCCTTGCGCCGCGTCAATTACCAGCAAGGCGCCTTCGCAGGCAGCCAGGCTGCGGGATACTTCATACGTAAAATCCACATGTCCAGGAGTATCAATCAGATGCAGCATATACGTCTGCCCGTCTTCGGCCGTGTACGCAATACGCACAGCCTGTGATTTTATGGTGATGCCTCGCTCACGCTCCAGTTCCATCTGGTCGAGCACCTGCTCTTCCATCTCCCGCGCCGAAAGCGCGCCGGTATATTCAAGCAGGCGATCCGCCAGAGTGGACTTACCATGGTCAATATGAGCGATGATCGAAAAATTGCGAATGTTCTTTGTGTCCATTCCAAGCTCCTCTTTTCTAAAACTGAATGCAAGCCCGCTATAGTCCGGTCCTGCCCTAACTCATTATTAGGTTTATTGATGTCGCTAATCGATTATAGCATCCTTATAACACCCTCTGCAAGAATTTGCATTTCGAGTGTTGACAACCCTACAAAGAGATGATATTATTACACCTGTGCCAAGCAGTGCCGGAGTGGCGGAATGGCAGACGCAGATGACTCAAAATCATCCGGGTTCGTCCCGTGGGGGTTCAAGTCCCTTCTCCGGCACCAAACTTCAAAAGTAAAAGAACCCTTAAATCAAGGGTTCTTTTTTTATTTATAATCAGAAATAACGAACCGCGAAACACGCGAAAAGGTTTAAATTAAAACTCGCACCCCGTAGCCCTCATTCGTACCCTCCCTTGACTCCCTCGACTCTTGTTCGTTTCCCGTCCTCTCTGGCTTTCCTCTGTGTTCCGTCCCTCTATTGTTCAAAGCGCCCCAGGGCGCTTAAAGCCGCGGCCGATGACTTCCGCCGTATCAATGACCATAAAGAAGGCGCCCTGGTCCGCTTCGTCCACAAAGCGCTTCACATGAGCAATCTGCGCCCGGGAAATGACTACCATGAGCACATCCTTGCTTTCGCTGGTATACGCACCTCTCGCCTGCAAAAAAGTGGCGCCCCTGCCCAGCTCTTCTAAAATACGTTTGGCAATCTGTTCGCGCTCTTGTGAAATGATGAGCAGTACCTTCCGCCGGTTAAAACCTTCAATAACCTTATCTACTACCGTACTGCCTACAAACATGGAAATCAGCGTATACATGCCAATTTCCAAGCCGAACAAAAACGCCCCGCAGGCTACGACCACAACATTGACAGCAAATGCCGCCGTGCCGATTTCCATACCATAACGTTTTTTGGCAATCATCCCCACTACATCAGTGCCTCCCGTAGAAGCGCCGGCGCGAAACACCATGCCCAAACCGAGGCCGCCAAAAACGCCTCCATATAAGGAAGCTAAAAAAATATCTTTAGTAGGACTGTGCTGCTGCAAAAAGCCGGTGACATCCACAGCCGCCATAAATACAATAATGCCCGCCAAGGTGCTGTAAAAAAAGTCCTTGGAAAGCCAGCGATACGCTGCGTACAAAAGAGGCACATTCATAATACCGATAGCCAGGCCTACCGGGGTCCCCAGCAAATAATATAAAATAATGGCAATGCCGCTGACGCCTCCGCTGAGCATATGAAAAGGCAGTACAAATAAATTTAGCGAGGCCCCGCAAAGAAACGACCCAATGAGAATCGCCACGACCCGGCGCCAGGAAATTTTCCGTTTTGTCAGCGGTCCCCAAGAATTCTCCGTTTTCTTCATCGCACATATCCTTTCGCAGCTTTTTCTAGGAGGTTTTATAATGAAACAATGGCTGTTAGAGCACCAGAATCTCTCTTTGCGAATCTCTCGTCGCGCCGGATGCAAGCACATCTGTTTACGCCTGCTGCCTGACGGCGCTCTGAGCGTTACTTTGCCCTGGCACTGTTCAGCCGACCGCCTGCGCCAAGTGCTGGAAAATCAGCAGGATTGGCTGTCCCAGCAGCTAGCCGCTCGCCAAGCGCAGCAACAGACCGACTGCCGCCTTTTCCAAGGCAGTTGGTATCGTTTACAGGAAACAGAGCAATTGCCGCACAACACTCCCGTTTTTCTGGACGCTCCTTTTCTAAAAGTAAAGCCTGCTTCTCCGGAGTCAAGAAACCTTCACTTACGACATTGGTACTATCAAGAAGCGCAAACTTGTTTCACCAAACTCATCCAGCACTGGAGCGCCCGTCTGGGAGTTTCCGTGCAACGCCTGAGCATCCGCGAACAGCGCACCCGTTGGGGCAGCTGTTCCAGCAAAAGAAACGTCAATCTCAATTGGCGTCTCATTCTGGCTCCTTTGCCGATTATTGAATACGTAGTAGTGCATGAACTATGCCATATACACATTCCCAACCATTCCCGCCTCTTCTGGGAAGAATTACAGCAGCACTTGCCGGACGGCCTCGCCCGCCGCAACTGGCTGCAGCTGTATGGGCAAGGACTGCTTGCCCAACCGCCGCATCGCTAGTCTTCGCAAAACAAATCAAGTCTGTCGCTTAGCCAAAAAGACGCCGGCCAAAACCAACACGGCCCCCAGCCCCTGCAGCCAGTTCAGCTGCTCACCCAGCAGCCACACCGCAAGAAGCAAAGCCAGCGGCGTCACTAAGTACATATAAACCATCACCTGGTTCGATCCCAGGCGCTCAATCCCATAATACCACAAAAGCAAGCTAATCACCGTCACGGGAATAGCTGCATATAAAAGAGCTCCCCAACCGGCCAAACTGACCGTTTCCCACGGAAACAACCATAAGTCCCCAGCTGTCGCCGCAAGCAACAACAAGGTCCCCGCTAAGGAAGTATGACAGGTTGCCCATAAGCCGGAGCCTCGCTGCACTATGGGTAGCATAAGCACCGGATAAACGCCCCACAGCACCCCTGCCGCCAAGGCCAGCATATCACCAAAAAGAGTTTCTTCCCGGAACCCCCAACTGCCGCCGGCGGCTCCTAAAACAAAGATAAGGCCCACAAGAGCCAGCAAACAGCCGGCCACCATCTGCCTTCTCAATCGTTCATACCCCAGAAAAGCCGCCACAAAGGCCGTTGAAATAGGAGACAGGCCTAGCATCAAAGCCACCGTAGTCGCCGTCGTATATTTTAAGGCGGCAATAAACAGTGTCTGATAGATAGCAACTCCCACCGCTCCCACTAAAAGACATCGCCCCCAAGGAACCTGCCCAAAGGATAGCTTGCCTTCACGCCAGAACAAGACCAGGTACATCAGCGGTGTCGCAATAGCAAAACGCAAGCAAGTAAAAATCTGCGGCAAAAACTCACGCATGCCTATTTTCCCTACAATATAATTCCCCGCCCAAATGAGCACAACCATCCACAAAGCCAATTCCAAGCCCCAAGCGCGACGCACCGCTCCACCTCCTACAAAGAACGGCCGCACTTTTATAAGCGCGGCCGTCATTGACGCAAATATTACTTATTCCATTTATGCCGTTGCTGACGACGCGCCGAGCCTCCGCCACCGCCGTTGCGGCTGCGGTATATCATCCAGCCCACTAAACCCAATACGGCAAAATTACCCATCCAAGCTTCTAAAATTCCCAAGTCCACAACTACATTGATCGCCGTTAATGCACCCAAAAGCTTCATGCTATGAGGCACATTCACCAGAGGATTCCGTTTCAGCACCTGATATGCGGCGCCAAGAATCACCAAATCAATGCCCACCCAAATTAAAGGATGCACCAGCAGCATTTTAACTAAGCTACCGCCCATTAGCAGGGCAAATACGATTAACCACGTCTGATTCACAGGCACTGTTTCCTCCTCATCATTCTTTGCCTCTTATCCTATCATCCCCTGGTTGCCCGCGTCAACCGCCACATTAAATTCCTTCGCGAAGCAGTTTCCGGTATTCTTCCAGCAGACGCAAGGTTACCGCTCCCGGTTTGCCATTGCCGATCGTCTCCCGCCCTAACTTCACCACAGGCATCACTTCTGTGCTGGTTCCCGTTAAAAACACTTCATCCGCCCCATAGGCAAACTCAGGAGTAACGGCTTTCTCTAAAATTGCCAGGCCTAAGGGTTTGGCAATGCGATCCAAGACAATCTGCCGGGTAATGCCAGGTAAAATCAAGTTATTTAAAGGATGCGTCCATAGCACCTCGTCTTTAACAACAAAGCAGTTGCTTGACGTCCCTTCGGTAATTTTGCCGTCTCGCACCAGCACCGCTTCATAGCAGCCAGCCTCTTTCGCTTCCTGTTTACCAAGGATGTTCGGCAGCAGGTTTAAAGATTTAATGTCGCAACGCAGCCACCGGATGTCATCCAATACCAGCGCAGAAACTCCTTGCAGATTCAAATCCGTTGTCACTGGCCCTTGCGGGCGAATGGTCATCGTAAGAACCGGGCAGCTCTGCTTGGGAAAAGCATGGCTCCGCGGCGCCGCTCCCCGGGTAAGCTGCAAATAGATCGCTCCATCGGTTATGCCGCTTTCTTGTATTAGCTGATCGTGCATTTCTTTGAATTCTTCTATCGTATAGGTGACTGGAATACGCAGTTCCCGCAGCGAACGATATAAGCGAAACATATGCGCTTCAAAGGCAATTAATCGTCCCTCGTGAACTTTGGTCACTTCATATACGCCATCGCCAAATTGATAGCCCCTGTCTTCCAACAATACTACTTCTTGATCTAATTCCACAATACGTCCGTTAATATACCCTAATGCCTTCATGTTCGTCTTCCTTTCCTGTCCACCGTACTGATAATTTGAATGCCCGTAACGTTCCCGCTCTTGACCTCAGCTTCTCATGCTTTTAGTATAGTAGTATGCTTGAAGAGCGTCAAATGACCTTTTTCTAATAAATTGCTATTTTTCAATCTATCAGCAACATATAGTTTCGCAGATACAGCGATAATTGAGGTGTTTCATGGCCAAATTGCACTTGTTTTCTTTAGAAGCCACCAGAGGCATTGCTATGCTAGGGGTAGTCGGCATTCATACAGGCGCTTTTTCTCTTTCCTATGCTCAGCCGGACATTCATCTGTTCGCCCTATTGGAAATCGCCAGCCGTTTTAGCGTACCTATCTTTTTTTTCATTTCAGCCTTCGGCTTATTTTTAAACGATGATTTACAGCAACCTTTTCAATACGGGCGCTTTCTGCTTCGGCGTCTGCGGACCGTTCTGGTTCCGTACCTTACCTGGTCGCTTCTCTATATGATGCACTACACCTACACAAGCGGCGATGAACACATCTGGGACGATCCTTTTTTACAATGCTATTTTTTGTTTGGCCTAGGCTCGTATCAACTGTATTTTTTGGTCATCCTGCTTTGGTTTTACCTCTTCATGCCTTTGTGGCGCCCCCTGGTACGCCAGCTATCCGGCAAAGGCGTTTGGCTGCTTCCCTGCCTGTTTTTCCTGCAGATGGCCTTCAATTATTGGTCCTACGCTCTCTTTCGTCCGCATGAAGACGGCTACTGGCTGAATCTATTTCTCCAATACCGTCTTAGTTACTGGCCCTGGCATTATGTTTTTCTCTTTTTACTGGGAGGCGTTTGCGCCGTCCGTGTATCTCAATTCCGCGAACTGCTGCAACGGCATTTTTCATTCCTATCTCTTGCAGCCTTGGGCTCTTTGGGCTTATTGCTCGGCTATTACTACGTGCTGATCTTCCAATTCTCGTACTCTCTGGAAGACGCCGTCAATGCCGCCCAGCAGCTCAGCCCCCCTGGCATGCTGTACACCCTTGGCGCTACATTTTGGCTCTTCGCCCTCTTTGACCGTCCCCTGCCTAACCCGCTTTCCTGGCTTCTTTCCCTTTTGGGGCGGCATTCTTACTTCGTTTACCTGGTACATCCTTTTTTCATGTACTATGCCATGGAATGGCTCAATGACGCTACTCTAGAGCTAACGCCGGAACGCATTCCCCTCTTTTTCCTTTGGGCTGCCGGCGGCAGTCTCTGTGCAGCCATTGTCTTTCGTTTTCTCAGCCGCTTTATTCCAGGGCTTTCCTGGATTCTCACCGGTTCTGGGTCTCGTCGATAAAATAAAAAAAGAAGAAGCGTAAAAGGGCTCTCGCTCTTACGCTTCTTCTTTTTATTCCTGATCACATTTTTCACTTGATCGCATGCTCGCACAAAATAGCATGCGCCTCGTCCGCTTCCGATTCAAGGACCAGAATCTCATGCAATCCGTCATTGGCGGCTGCCATAGCACCCGCAGGCCGGATGTTGGCCAAAATTCCTTCTTGGCACAGCAACTCTTTCAGTTGTTCCGCCTGAGCACGGTTTGTGGCAATATAAATGACAGTCCACATATGCTTTTCTTTGCCTCCTACTTTTCCTGGCTCGCTGTAATTCAGCCTCTTTTGGTCTCTTCCACTGCCCGGATCAACGCCGGGATGATTTCCAACACATCTCCCACAATGCCAATGTCAGCCATGCGAAAAATGGGAGCATCTGGATCCTTGTTCACAGCCACCACAATATCTGCGCCGCCAATACCAGCCAAATGCTGCACCGCGCCGGAAATTCCACATGCAAGATACAGTTTAGGGCCAACGGCTTTACCGCTTTGGCCCACTTGGACTACATGCGATTGCCAGCCCGCGTCTACCGCAGCCCTTGAGGCGGCTACAACACCGCCCATGGCATCTGCCAACTGCTGCAATAATTGAAAATTTTCCGCATTGCCCATGCCGCGGCCGCCAGCGATAATAACCGAAGCTTCCTCCAACTTGACCGCCGCCATCTTTCCAGGTCGAAATTCTAAAATTTTCGCCGCCAACATCGGCAAGACCACTTCCTGACGAACGGAAGTCCCGCTTCGTCCCGGTTGTTGCCTTGGCCGCTTAAAAATCCCAGGCCGCACCGTTCCCATTTGCGGATATCGGTTGCTGACAATGGTCGCCATGATATTACCGCTAAAAGCCGGCCGCGTCCAAACAATCCTTCTCTCTTCCTCCTGATAGGCAACTGCGGTACAGTCTGCGGTCAACCCAGTTTGCAGTCTGGCTGCAACTCGGGGCGCCAAATCCCGCCCGTTAGCCGTAGCGCCCAAAAGAAGGGCTGCTGGCTTATATTCTGCCGCCAAGCTGCTCAGAGCGCTTGCATGCCCATCGGTAGTATACGGCTGCAAACCGGGAGCTATCGCATAGTAAACCAGATCTGCACCGTAAGAAAAAAGAAATGGTTCCCATTCCTGCGTTCCATCCGAGCAAACAACAGCCGCCAGCCTCTGTCCGCCAGCGTCTGCTAACGCCCGTCCGACTCCCAAAAGTTCTAAGGAAACACCCCGAAGATCACCCGGTCCGTTTCCTTCTATATATACCCAGATATCCTGCCATGCCGCCGAATCCTGCGCCGTCTTCACTGCCATTTTTCTTCCTCCCTGTCCTCAGAAGATACCAGCTTGTTTTAATCGAATGGCCAGCAAATCAGCAGCTTGACGGGGAGCCATCCCTTGAATGACTTCGCCCCCTTTGCGAGTTTCCGGGGCAAAAATTCGCACAACCCTTGTCGGCGATCCCTGCAGCCCTGTTTCTTCTGCTTGCAGTCCCAAATCTGCCAGCATCAAAATAGGAATTGATGTTTTATTCGCTCGCAAGCGTCCTTTAATACTAGGATAGCGAGGTTCATTCAAACTTTTGGACACAGTCAAAACGGCAGGAAGAGAAAGTTCCAATACTTCATGACCGTCTTCCACTTCCCTCTCGGCAATCAGCCGTCTTTCTGCCGGAAATACTTCCAACTTGGAAACACAAGTGATTTGCGCCATATTCAAATGCTCCGCCAGTTCCGGCCCCACCTGCGCCGTATCGCCGTCAATAGCCTGCTTGCCGCAAAAAATGAGTTCTGCCGGCTGCAGCTTAGCAATAGCCGCCGCCAACGTCCGGCTTGTAGCCAGGGTATCGGCCCCGGCGAAAGCCTTATCGCTGACCAACACGGCTTCGTCCGCGCCCAAGGCCAAGCACTCTTTCAGCACTTCCTGCGCCTGCAAAGGCCCCATGGTCAAAACACTCACCGTGCCGCCGCAACGCTCTTTCACGCGCAGCGCCTCTTCCAAAGCATGCCGGTCAAAAGGATTGAGTATGCTGGGAACATCCTGTCGCTGCAGAGTGTTGGTCTCCCTATCGATGCGCACTTCTGTCGTATCAGGCACTTGCTTGACGCAAACTAGTATTTTCACAGCCTGTCAGCTCCTCCACACGCGTCACTATTCATTTGGAGTCCGTGTTATACTAATACTAATTCATGATACCATATTCGATGGAGGTCTGCCATGAAGACTTATAAAAAAATCACCGGCCTAGTAAGCGTTGCGGCTTTGCTTTTGCTGCTCGGCAGCGAGGTTCTGGTCCTAAAGGACGCCTTCACTGCGGCACCTGCTCCCAGCCAGGCTATTCTCATTCTGGGAACCCGTGTCTACGGGCAAGAACCAGGGCCTATGCTCCAGCTGCGTTTAGAAAAAGCCCTGGCTTTATATCGCCAGGGCTTTGCGCCGTACCTATTGGTCAGCGGCGGCCAAGGAGCCGACGAGGACATTAGCGAAGCCGCCGCCATGCGTAACTATCTAATGGCCCGAGACGTTCCTGCCGCCGCCATTCTTCTAGAGGACGCTTCTACAAGCACTTACGAAAACCTGCGCAACAGCACTGCTATTCTTCGGGAAAAAGATTTGAACCAGGTAATCGTCGTCACCAATCGTTCTCACGTTTTCCGTTCCTTATATTTAGCCCGCCTTCACGGCCTTGACGCCAGCGGAGGCGCCGCACCCATGAGTGACCGGCCTCTCGCCTCGGCATATCAGTTCTTTCGAGAAGGGGTTGCTGTCCTTTCACTCATGCGGTATGAACACTTCCTGTCCCCAATACCCGCTCCAGCTCCTCCAAGGTCTGGGGCGTTGCTTCAATCCAAAAGCGCTCTTCCGTTGTAATCACGCGGCGGCTGTCTATTAAATGCAGCAAAACACGGCAGGAGCCGCGATGCCGGGAAAAGACCTCGCGCAAAGCATCAAAAACAGGCTGGGTTTCCTGCTCCTTGCGCAGTTGCAGCCGCACCTCCTGCGGCTGTTCCCTCAAAAGAGAAATGCGCTCCGCCAGCACTTTTACTCCTTCTTCGCTCACGCTGACCTTCCCCTGCACGATAACCGGCGTATCCGGCACAAGCAATGGCATGGCCTGGTGGAAAACACGGGGGAAGACCACTACTTCCATCTGCCTGGAAAAGTCCTCCAGCGCCACAAAGCACATCATATCCCCATTTCGGGTACTGATCCGTTTAGCCGCTGCCACCATGCCGCCAATGCGTATCTTTTTCCCATCCGCCGGCTGCGCCTGCAGCTCTTCCAAAGAAGTCAGGCCCGCCAACTGCTGCCGAAACGGTTCCAAAGGATGACCGGTAATGTAAAAGCCGGTTATTTCTTTTTCTAAGGCTATTAATTGCGGCATCGGCAGCTCCGGCAAGTCCGGTAATTCGAGCGAGCAAGTTTCCGCCAGCTCTTCCTCGCCAAACAAGCCCAACTGTCCGCTTTGGGCATCCCGTTGACAGCCGGCCCCCACATCGACCGCCTGATCAAGCACCGCCAGCAGTTGTGAGCGTTTAGCGCCTGTAGAATCAAACGCGCCGCATTTAATCAAGCTTTCCATTACACGCTTATTGACAAGACGCATATCTACGCGACTGCAAAAATCCACCAGCGACGCGAACGGTCCTTCTGACTCTCTAGCGGCCATAACGCTTTCGATAGCTCCTTCGCCGACGTTTTTCACTGCCGACAAGCCAAAACGAATGGAGTCGCCATCAACGCTAAACCGGCTTTCACTGGCGTTGACATCCGGCGGCAGCACAGAGATGCCCAAGCGCCGGCATTCTTCAATATAATGACCGACTTTATCGCTGGCCCCCATAATACTGGTCAAGGTAGCCGCCATAAATTCATGAGGAAAATGCGCCTTCAGATACGCCGTCTGGTACGTAACCAGCGCATACGCGGCGCTATGGGATTTATTAAAGCCGTAATCGGCAAAATGAGACATCAGCTCAAAGACGTCTTTCGCCAAAGAAGTATCAATCCCTTTGGCGGCTGCGCCCTTCAAAAAGTTCTCCTTCTGCGCTTCCAGAACGGAGTGCTTTTTTTTGCCCATGGCGCGCCGCAGCAAGTCCGCCTGTCCCAGGCTGAAGCCCGCCAAGGTGGACGCAATTTGCATAACCTGTTCCTGATACAAAATAACCCCAAAGGTATCTTTTAAGATAGGCTCCAGCCAGGGATGCATATAGGTCACTTCTTTACGCCCGTGACGTCCATTAATAAAATCAGTAACCATGCCGCTGCCTAGAGGACCCGGCCGATAGAGCGCCACCAGCGGAATTAAATCCTCAAAGCGTTCCGGGCGCAATTCCTTTACCAAATTCGTCATGCCGGACGATTCCACCTGAAATACGCCGCCCGTGTCGCCGCTGGCCAGCATAGCGCAAGTTGCGGCATCATCCATGGGAATGGTTTCTAAATCGACTTCAACGCCTCTGTTTTTAGCCGCCAGCTCCAGGGTATCGCCAATTACCGTCAGCGTGCGCAGGCCCAAAAGGTCCATCTTCAATAAGCCGATTTCTTCCACGCGGTCTTTGTCATACTGCGTGGTTAAAAAACCTTCAGAGGAATGCTGCAGCGGCACCAGATGCGTCAAAGGTTCTTTGGCAATCACGAGTCCTGCAGCGTGAGTGGAAGCATGCCGCGGCAGTCCTTCCAGCGCCATAGCCAGATCCAGCAGCTTACGAACGGTCTCTTCGCCTTCATAGGCTTCGCGCAGAGGCGGGCTGGTTTCCAAGGCGCGCTTTAAGGTAATTCCCAGCTCTCCGGGAACCATCTTGGCGATCCGGTCCACTTCGCTATAAGAAAGACTCAACGCTCGCCCAACATCGCGAATGGCCGCCTTCGCCGCCATCGTCCCGAAGGTAATGATCTGGGCCACTCGGTCGCTGCCATAGCGCCGCGATACATACTCAATGACTTCGCCACGGCGCACATAGCAAAAGTCAATATCGATATCAGGCATGCTGACGCGTTCTGGATTCAAAAACCGTTCAAAAAGCAACCCGTAGCGTAAGGGGTCAATATCGGTAATTCCCAGCAAAAACGCGACAATGCTGCCTGCGGCGCTGCCGCGACCAGGGCCTACGGCAATTTTCTGCTCCTTGGCGTAGTTAATAAAATCCCAAACAATCAAAAAATAGCTGGAATAACCCATTTGCTTAATAACGCCCAGTTCGTACTGCAAACGCTCCCGAACCTCCGCTGTTTCCTCAGCGTATCTTCTGGGAAGCCGCTCTTCACAGAGTTGGATCAAATAAGCATCCGCCGTCAGGCCCTCGGGCAGCGGAAACTGTGGCAAATGAAAATGTCCAAAGTCAAAATCCACCTGGCAGCGTTCAGCAATGCGACAGGTATTGGCCAGCGCTTCCGGATAAGAAGTAAAGAGTTCCGCCATTTCCTCGCCACTCTTTAGGTAAAATTCATCGCTGGGAAAACGCATCCGCCCTTCTTCATCCACAGTTTTGCCCATCTGGATGCACATAAGCACGTCATGACTTTCGCTGTCTTTTCTTTCTACATAATGCAGATCATTGGTCGCTACCAAAGATATCCCCAGCTTCGCCGCCAAGGCCGCCAAAAGAGGATTGAGCTCCTTTTGCTCCGGCATGCCGTGGTCCTGCAGCTCCATATAAAAATGTTCCGGCCCAAAAAGCTCCAGGTATTCCCTCGCCAGCGCCTCGGCTTTTTCCTCCTGCCCTCGCAGCAGCGCCGCTGGGATCTCTCCCGCCAGGCAGGCGCTCAACGCGATAATTCCTTCCTTATATTCCGCCAATATCTCATGATCAATGCGCGGCTTATAGTAAAAGCCTTCGCAATAACCTTTAGAAACCAGCTCCACTAAATTGCGGTAACCAGTTTCGTTTTCCGCCAACAACACCAAATGATAGGCGTATTCACCGTCCACGCTGGCTTTTTCCTGCCGCGAACGCGGCGCCACATAGACTTCGCAGCCAATCACAGGATGAATACCCTGTTTTTTCGCTTCTTTATAGAAATCAACGACTCCGTACATGGTTCCATGATCGGTAATCGCCAAAGACGTCATGCCCAGCTCTTTGGCCCGAGCCACCAGATTTTTAATACGGCTGGCTCCATCAAGCAAGCTATATTCAGTATGCACATGCAAGTGCGTAAACGGTACCTTGGACATAGCAACCTCCCGAAGTTGTTCTTGTCTCATTTTCCTTCAATCGTCGTATCTTGTCAAATCGATTGCCTTGACTATTTTTTCAGTAGGACTTATGCTTAATATACCCTACTGGGGTATTGCATCAAGGAGGATATTATATGCTAAACGAAAAAGAAAAGAAAAATCTCCAGCAACGTTTAAAAAAAGTATCCGGTCAAATTAACGGCATTGATAAAATGATCGACGACAGCCGCTACTGCGTAGACATTCTGCAGCAAATTCTCGCCGCCCGGGCCGCGCTGAACCAGGTCGCCCTGCTCATTTTAGAAAGCCATACCAAAAGCTGCGTGGTCAACGCCATCAAAGCGGATCACGCCAACGAAAGCATCGCTGAATTAATGACCGTACTCAAACAGTTTAATCGTTAAAGGATGTGAGCGTATGTCTGCTGAACAGCAAACAACCTTGAAAATTTCCGGCATGTCCTGCGCCGCCTGCGCCAAGCGCATCGAAAAAGGCCTCTCCCGCCTTGACGGCGTTACCCAGGCTCAAGTCAATTTCGCCACCGAAGCCGCCAGTGTCACCTACGACGCCGCCAAAGTCCGCGAAACCCAATTAGCGGAAAAAGTGGCGACCTTGGGCTTCCAGGTGATTCTGGAAAAAGCGGATTTTAAGATATCTGGCATGACCTGCGTCAACTGCGCCGCCCTCATTGAAAAAATGCTGGTCAAAGCTCCCGGCGTTCACTCTGTCCAGGTTAATTTCGCCTCGGAAAAAGCCAGCATTCAATATAATGCCAGCGTCCTTGCTGCGTATGACCTGCAGGAAAAAATACGACGCCTTGGCTATGAGGCAACTCCGATCATTGAAAAGGCATCCTTTGATCAAGAAAAACAGCTGCGTCAAAAGGAACTGCACACCCAGAAACAGCGTCTCTTTTTTGCAGCGGCCTTATCGCTGCCGCTGCTGCTAGGCATGGTTTTTCATACCCTGCAATGGGAAGCGGCGCACTGGCTGATGAACCCTTATGTGCAGTTGCTTTTGGCCACGCCAGTGCAATTCGGCGCCGGCTGGGCTTTTTATCGCGGCGCTTACCATGCGCTGCGCAGCGGCAGTGCTAATATGGACGTCTTAGTCGTTTTGGGCACCTCCGCCGCCTATTTCTACAGTCTCGCCAACGTGCTGCAAGATCAGCCGCAGCTATATTTCGAGACCTCCGCCGTACTAATTACCCTCATTATTCTGGGTAAATTTCTGGAAGCCACCGCGAAAGGCCGCACGTCTGAAGCCTTAAAAGCGCTAATGGGCCTTCAAGCCAAAACGGCCCATAGGCTTTTGCAAGGAGAAGAAACTGATGTACCGGTCGAAGCCGTCCTGCCTGGGGACGTTCTGCGGGTACGCCCTGGTGAAAAAGTGCCTGTAGACGGCGTGATCTTAGAAGGCGCCTCGGCCTTAAATGAGTCTATGCTGACCGGTGAAAGCCTGCCTGTCGATAAAAAAGCAGGCGACACCGTTATCGGCGGCACCTTAAATACTTTTGGGGCGTTTACGTTTCAGACCACCAAAATTGGCAAGGATACCATGCTGGCGCAAATCATGCGCATTGTCGAAGAAGCCCAAGGCTCCAAAGCGCCTATACAGCGTTTCGCCGACAAGGTATCCGCCTATTTTGTGCCTGCTGTTTTATTGCTGGCGCTGGCCACCTTTCTAGTCTGGTACTTGATAGTAGCGCCAGGAGACTTCGCCACCGCCTTAACCCATTTTACAGCGGTCCTAGTCATCGCCTGCCCTTGCGCTTTGGGTCTGGCTACGCCTACGTCCATTATGGTCGGCACAGGCATCGGCGCTGAGCGAGGGATTTTAATCCGCAACGCTGAGCATTTGGAAACAGCCCATCGCCTTACGGCTATTGTCCTTGATAAAACCGGCACCCTGACCAATGGTCTGCCGGAAGTAACCGATATTCTGCCTGTTCCCGGCGTAACGCCGCAAGATTTGCTGCTCCTTGCCGCGCAAGGAGAAAGCAGCTCTGAGCATCCGCTGGCGCAGGCCATCGTCCGCCACGCCCGCACCCAAGAGCTGCCACTGCAGTCTCCGGCATCCTTTCGCGCGATTCCCGGTTTTGGCATTGAAGCCGTAACCGTTGAAGGCAAGCAGCTTTTTCTAGGTACGCGTCAATGGCTTCTTGCTCAACAAATCGATACTGCACCGCTAGAGCAAGTCATGCGCGAACTAGAAGACCAGGGAAAAACCGTAATCTTAGCCGCCCAGAGCGAGCAGCTTCTTGGACTCATCGCGCTGGCGGACACGCTCAAAGAACATTCCGCCGCTACCGTCGCCGCTTTACAGGATATGGGCCTTGAGGTTTGGATGCTCAGCGGCGACAATACCCGCACCGCCAACCATGTAGCCGCCGCTCTCGGCATCAAACATGTCCTGGCGGAAGTTCTGCCGGAAAATAAGGCGGCTGAAGTGGCCAAGCTGCAACAGCTCGGCCATGTCGTTGGCATGGTGGGCGACGGTATTAACGATGCGCCAGCGCTTGCCCGCGCTGACATTGGCTTTGCCATCGGCACCGGTACGGACGTAGCCATGGAAGCGGCGGACATCACTCTTATCAGTGGTGATTTGCACGGTATCATTCAGGCCATACGTCTCAGCCGCGCTACCTTGCGCAACATCAAGCAAAATCTCTTTTGGGCGCTGTTCTACAATTCCATTTGCATTCCCGCTGCCGCTGCCGGCTTTTTATCTCCCATTATGGCTGGGGCCGCTATGTCTTTTAGCTCTATTTCCGTAGTATTGAACGCGCTGCGCCTTAAAAAAAGCAAGTGGTAAACCACCTGCCTCATTCATCTCTTGTTTTTTTATCCCGGCTGCAGCATAATTATAAAGAGAAAGCCTGCCCAAAAGGGAGGCCGCTTATTTTTCTATGAATACGAGGTGTACTATGATCCGTATTGGAATTTTACAACTAACCCAAATGTTGGATGATGCCGTCGAAGGCTTCCAAGAAGGACTCCAGGTCTTGAACGTAAAGGCGGAGTTTATTTATCGCAACGCTGACGGCCAGCCTTCCCGGCTGCCTCAGTTAGCAGCAGAGCTGGCGGCAGCCGACGTAAGCTTGATCTTCGCCTGCACCACTCCGTCCGCCTTGGCGGCGATTGCTCTGCCCGAAGATATCCCTGTCGTCTACACGCCTGTATTTGATCCCGTCGGCGCCGGTCTGGCCGCCTCTCTCGAGAAGCCTGGCGGTAACGCTACCGGTGTTTCCGGCATGGTTTCAGCCGCTGAGAAAATCACTTTTATGCGCCGGTTGCTGCCCAACCTAGCTCGTCTGGGCATTTTATTCCACGCTCACGATGCTAACGCGCAGCTGGAAATGAAGCATTTCCGCCAGGCGGCATCCGCTGCAGACCTGTGCTGCGTAGAAATCCCTCTGGAAAAAGCCGAAGATATCTCTTCCTTGCCGCAGTTGCTGCCGGAAGATTTGGACGCGATCTTTTTACCCATCGGCAAGGCCCTTGAGGATAATTTCGCCTCCATTGTCTACTACACCGATACGTTAGCTTTGCCTATTGTCGCTTCCCATGCCCCCAACGTTCCTGCCGGCGCTTTAGGCGCTCTTGTTGCGGACCACCGCCAACTAGGAAAAGCCTGCGCTGCCAAAGCCGCTGCCATTCTCGCCGGAACTCCGGCTGGCAGCATTCCTGTGGATATCGTGAAAGAACCTCATGTTTTGTTAAATTCCTTTGCCGCCCTAAATCTTGGCGTGGATCTCGCGGCCGACCTACAGGCGGAAGCACGGGAAATTTTCGAATAAACTCAACCTCCTTGGGGTGAGATTGTTGAAAGATATGGAGAGATGAAAAAGATGGAACTGACTCGTCAAAGCGTGGAAATTCTTGCCCCTGTCGGCAACTGGGACGTACTGGAGGCCGCCATCGGCGCCGGAGCGGATGCCGTATATCTCGGAGGCAAGCGCTTCAATATGCGTATGCATCGCACCGACACCAATTTCGATGATGAAAAGCTGGCCCGGGCCATTGCCTACGCCCATGAACGAAACGTCAAACTATACGTAACTGTAAACAATTTAATCAGCGACCGGGAAATGCCGGGCATGCGCCAATACCTGGAACTATTGCAAAAACTGCAGCCTGACGCCCTGATTGTACAAGACCTCTCCATTCTGCAGTTGGCCAAGGAAACCGGTTTTACGGTTCCCTTGCACGCCTCGGTCATGATGAATACCCATAACGAGCACGCAGTGCGGCAATTGCAAGCTTACGGCCTCACCCGCGTGGTTACCAACCGGGAAATGACGCTGGATCAGCTGCGCCTTCTTAAAGAACGCACAGGCATTGAAATTGAGTACTTCATTCACGGAGACATGTGCATCGCCCAAAGCGGTCAATGCATTCACTCCGGCGTACTCTTCGGGCAAAGTTCCAACCGCGGCCGCTGCCTCAAGCCCTGCCGCTGGCCTTATCAGCTAGTCGACGCCCAAAGCGGCGACGTATTGGAGTCCGGCGAACAAGGCCCTTACAAACTAGCCTTAAAAGATATGTGCCTATATAATCACCTGCCGGAACTCATTCAAGCCGGCGTTTGCTCCTTTAAAATTGAAGGGCGCATGCGTACCGCCGACTTTGTGAGCAATATCGTCCATCTCTACAGCAGCGCAATTGATCGTTATTTTAACGATCCCACAGGCTATTACTTAACCGAAAAAGAGTGGCAGGAAATGCAGGAAAACCGTTCCCGCGACCTTTCCACCTGCTATTCCTTCGGCAACCCCGGCGCCGCCGCCATCGGCTACACAGGCGAACGAGAGCCGCGTTTTTTCAGTCAAGCCGTTGTGGAACCAGGCCTTGATACGCCGATAGCTTTGCCAAAACAGCAAATGGCCGCTGATTTTCCTCATCAGCCTACGCTGTCCGTGCGCGTAGCTGACCGCGCCGCTGCGTCAGAAGCTTTGGAAAACGGCGCCAACACCTTGTATGTAGGCGGTGAAAGCTTCCTGCCACACCGGCCTTGGACGAAAGAAAATTTAAAAGCCCTGGCCCAAGAAGCGCATACGGCAAACGCTAAAGTGGTTGTTGCCGCCCCCCGTATTACCTTGGAACGAGAGTGCAGTGAATGGTCTCATTTGTTCAAACAGGCCGCGGAGTTAGGCCTTGACGGCCTGATGGTCAGCAGCATCGGCATGCTTCGTTTGGCGAACGAGCACGCTTCCTTGCCGATCTATGGCGATCTTTCTTTGAATCTGTTTAACGGCGTTACCGCCAAGTGGCTGCAAGACAACGGCCTGCGCCAAGGAACCGTCTCCGCGGAAGCCACTTGTGAACAGATTTGGGATCTTTGCCAGCACACCCCCTTGCCGCTGGAAATGATTATCCACGGACCTTTGGAAGCTATGGTCATGGACCACCATTTGCCGGAAGCCATTCTTGGCCTGGAAAAAGCAGACGTTGACCGCTCCTACGGACTGCTGGACACAGCCGGACAGATTCACCCCATTGCCATCGATCAGTATGAGCGCAATCATGTTCTCTTCGCTAAAGATCTTTGCCTGCTGCCTTTCCTGCCAGCGCTGACCTCTGTCGGCAGCTACCGCATTGAAGGCCAGCATTACACCCCGGCTTTGGTGGGACAAATCACCAAAACGTACCGCAACGAGCTCGACGAACTCGCGGCTAAAAAAGACGCTTATGCACTCTCCTCTGATGCCGTAACCGCTCTGAGCGCAGCCAGCCCAAGACCCTTGGGCATTGGCGCTTTCCGTTACCGCATTTCCCGGTAAATTCAGAGGAACGAGTCTTTAAACAAGAGTAAAGGGAGTAATCGGAGGGCACGAATGAGGGTTGTGAAAGATATATAACCAAAGAGGCCGGCCCGTTTACGGGTCGGCTGCCGTACATAAACCCACTGCTTTCATGAGAGCGCCGAATCAAGGCCGTTTTAGCGTGAGCTGCGAATAAAGTAGTGGTTCCTTAAAAGAAAGGTGGTTGTTTTATGAGTCAGTTCATCGGTCCCGAGGAAATTCTTCGCAAAAAGAAAGAATATATGATTCCTTGTGTCTATCATTTTTTCCAGGAGCCCATGCAGCTGGTACGTGGCAGCATGCAGCATCTTTACGACCAAAACGGTAAAGAATACTTGGATTGTTTTGCCGGAGTCTCTGTTGTTAACTGCGGCCACTGCAATCCGGACATCACCAAAGAAATCTGCAAGCAGGTGGAAACGCTCCAGCATACCTGTACCATTTATCTTACCGAGCCTATTGTCAATTTAGCGGAGTCCTTGGCGCAAGTAACGCCTGGGGAATTGCAAAAGACTTTCTTTTGTTCCTCCGGCACGGAAGCCAATGAAGGCGCCGCTCTGTTGGCAACCCTACATACAAACCACCATGAATTCATCGCCCTGCGGCAAGGCCTTCACGGCCGCACAAAGCTGACCATGAGTCTTACCGGCATCGGCATGTGGCGTACTGATCCTTCCCCTGTGGGGGGCATCCATTTTGCGCCTAACGCCTATTGCTACCGCTGTCCTTTAGGCAAGCGCCATCCCGAATGCAATCTGGCCTGCGCTGACGAGATAGAAAATGTCATCAAGTTTTCCACGTCCGGACAAGTCGCCGCCTTCTTCGCCGAACCCATCCAGGGCAACGGCGGCATCATCACGCCGCCTGCCGGATATTTCCAGCGCGTTAAGGAAATTCTGGACCATTACGGCATTCTTCTTGTCATGGATGAAGTGCAAACCGGTTTTGGCCGCACTGGCAAATGGTTTGCCTGCGAGCACTATGGCATTAATCCGGATATTATGACCATGGCGAAAGCGCTGGGCAACGGCACTCCTGTGGGAGCCTTCACCGCCACCGCCGCTGTCGCCGACAGCTATACCCGCCCCGGCGCCTCCACGCTAGGAGGCAATCCCGTGACTGCCACGGCTTCGTTGGCTACCTTGCGCTATCTCAAGGAGCATAATCTGCCTGAACGCGCCGCCAAGCTTGGGGCTTACCTAAAAAAAGGACTCCAAGAGCTGCAGCAGCGCCATCCCGCTATCGGCGATGTACGCGGTTTGGGCTTGATGCTGGGCGCAGAAATTATCCTGCCTGACGGCTCTGCCGCTGGCGACTGGGTGGACGCTATTTTAGAAGACCTCAAAAACAAAGGCTTCTTGATTGGCAAAAACGGCCCTGGCCGTAATGTCCTGGCCTTCCAGCCTCCTCTGGTTATCGAGGAAAGGGACCTCGCCCGGCTTCTCGACGCCCTGGATGACTCGCTTGCAAAAATCTGCAGCTGAGGACAGGAACGGGACGCAGAGTAACTGAGAGAAGCCAGAGTAAACCAGAGAAAGACATGAAATATAATATAATTTCTGGTATATAAAAGATTTCTATGTAAAAAGCCCGCTTGGACCATGCGCAACGCAGCGTCCAGGCGGGCTTTTACTATTTACTTTTAGGAGTACCAATGTCCATGCTGATATCCAAGGCCTGCACACTGTGCGTCAAAGCTCCTGCTGAGATAAAATCCACCCCGGTTGCCGCTACTGCCGCCAAGCGCTCTTCACTCAAACCGCCAGAGGCTTCTAAGATCGCCCTGCCCTTAGCCAGACGCACCGCTTCAATCATCATTGCATCTCCAATATTATCGAGCATAATAATGTCCGCACCGGCGCTCAAAGCCTCGTCCAGGCCTGCCAGATCTTCCACTTCCACCTCCACTTTCAAGGTATGTGGAGCTCCCGCCTTAGCCAAACGCACTGCTTTGGCAACACCACCGGCGATTTTGATATGATTGTCTTTAATCAGCACCCCGTCAAATAACCCCATTCGGTGATTGGCCCCACCACCAAGACGCACCGCCTGTTTTTGCAGTTGGCGCAATCCTGGCAGCGTTTTTCTCGTATCCGTCAAGCGCGCCTTTGTCCCATGCAGAAGTTTCTGCCACCGCGCTGTTTTTGTCGCAATGCCGCTCAAATGCTGCAACAGGTTAAGCGCCAGCCTCTCACCGCTCAGTAAAGCCCGAGCACTCCCTGAAATTTCCGCCAACAACACACCTGCCTGCACCTCCTCACCATCGGACACTAAACACCGGAACTGCACTTCCGGATCCAGCAAACGAAAAACTTCTGCTGCCGCTTCCAAACCGGCAATTACCCCCGGCTCTTTCGCATGAATAATGGCGGTTACCTGCTGTCCGGCAACCAAGAGTTCCGAAGTTATATCACCACTGCCCAAATCTTCTTCCAGCCACACCTGCAGCATACTTCTCAATTGCAATTTTTGCATATTTTCCCTCCTTTGCGACGCCACTTCACAACCTGGTGCTTTCCTACAGCTTTTTTCTCCTCAAAATCTAAGCGATAATGACAGCCTCGGCTTTCCTTACGCCACAGGGCGGCTTGCACCACTAGGCGGCCAAGGGTAAAGAGATTGCAAGTTTCTGCATCTTCCACAGTTAACGGCTCTGCTGCATCCAAACTAACGGCATTGCTCATAAACCACTGCAAGCCTGAAGAAAGTGAGTTTTTTTCTCGTTCCACGCCGGCATGGCTTTCCATACACGCGCTGATTTGCTCTCTCCAGATCAGGGAGTCTGCCAGTGCAGGCCGCTCCTGCCGATACGCAAGAGCAGCCCTAACGATAGGACGCCGTGCTTCCCAGGCGGCCGCGGCCGCCACACTCCCGCCAAAGACGATCCCTTCCAGCAGCGAATTACTGGCTAAGCGATTGGCGCCGTGCAACCCGCTGCAAGCTACTTCGCCGCAGGCATATAGTCCAGGCAGGCTCGTCTTGCCCTGCAAATCAATGCGAATCCCACCCATCCAGTAATGCGCCGCCGGTGCAACCGGCAAGGACTCTTGGCAAGGATCCAATCCTAAGCGACGACAAGCCGCATAAATACCAGGAAATCGAACCGAAAAACCACTTACTTGCGTCGTGTCCAAAACTACATCCTGCTTTTTCTTGCAACGGCGATAAATGGCTCGCGCCACAATATCCCGCGGGGCCAGCTCGCCCAAAGCATGCTCTTGCAGCATAAACCGGTCCCTTTTGCCATCAAGGAGCGGCGCCCCTTCACCACGTACCGCTTCTGAGATGAGAAAGGACGGCAGCCCCGGAACCGCAAGCGCCGTGGGATGAAACTGCATGAACTCCAAATCCTTCAAACACACACCTGCTCGATAGGCCATCGCCACGCCGTCTCCGGTAGCTCCTTCAGGATTGGTAGTATACCGGTAAAGCTGCCCTGCGCCGCCGGTTGCTAAAATAGTCACTCCTGCGGCCACCGTCAGCATTTCGCCCATTGGGCCTGCTTGTGCTAAAACACCGCGGCAGCGCCCGTCAGTCACCAATAAATCAAGAGCCATGCACTGTGTGCGTACCTGAATGAGCGGCTCTTTCTGCACACGCTGCCACAAAGCTCGCACAATGCCAGCCCCTGTAGCATCTCCATCAATGTGCATAATCCGGTGACGCCGATGCCCGCCTTCCCGCCCCAGACGCCAGCTATTCTGGTTGGCATCAAAAGCAACCCCGGCCGCAGCTAACGCCGCAATCGCTTCCGGCCCCTGGTCCGTCACTAACTGGGCCACTGTTTTATTGCACAAATCGCCGCCAGCCGCCAAGGTGTCTTGATTATGCAGTTCCGGAAAATCGTCTGCCCCCACAGCAGCCGCAATGCCTCCCTGTGCATGATGACTGTTGCTGTCAGTTACTTCCCCTTTAGCCATAAGCATGACCCGACAACCGCTGCGGGCCAGCTTCAATGCCGTCCAAAGTCCTGCTACGCCAGCCCCTACGATCAGGCAAGGAGTTTCCAGACAGTCAAGCTGTGTCGTGTCAAAATTCCGCAAATAACGTCTGTTCATCTCAGCTCAACTCCAACATACGCTGCAAGCTCTGCAGCGCCGGCTGACGCACTGCAGGAGTTACCGCTACCGCGGGCTTCATATTTTTCAAAGCCGCCCGCACAGAACGCAGCGAGGTCTTTTTCATATTAGGGCAAAAAAGCTTAGACGTAGCTAAATAAAACTTTTTTTCTGGGCACGCTTGCTGCAGGCGGTGCAGCACCCCTTCTTCGGTCACAATCAAAAATTCTTCCGCCGTGCTGTTTTCTGCAAAACGAATCATGCCTGCCGTACTTGTTATCTGGTCAGCTGCCGCCAGCACCTCTGGGCGGCATTCCGGATGTGCCAACACCAATGCCTGGGGATATGCCTTTTTCGCCGCCTGCAGATCGCCCATGCGCACTTTTGCATGGGTGTTGCACCAGCCTGGCCACAATTCAAGTTCGCGTCCTGTCTGCGCCGCGACATATGCACCCAAGTTACGATCTGGTAAAAACAAAACTTTCTCTTCTTTGGGCAAAGAAGCAACTACCTGCACCGCATTAGCCGAAGTACAGCACACATCGCTCAGCGCCTTCACCACAGCCGAAGTATTGACATAGGCAACCACCTTCGCCTGCGGATGCGCTTCTTTCCATTGAACCAGTTGTTCCTCTCCAACCATGTCCGCCATCGGGCAGCCTGCGCTCGATTCAGGCAAAAGCACCGTTTTCTCCGGTGCTAATAAGGCAGCGCTCTCCGCCATAAAATGCACACCACAAAGGACAATAACCTCCGCCTCGGTCCTAGCGGCAGCCTTGGCCAATTCCAGTGAGTCGCCAACTATATCAGCTACATCCTGCACTTCCGGCCATTGATAATAGTGCGCTAAAATGATTGCCTGCCTCTGTTTTTTCAGGTCCTGGATTTCTTGAACTATAGCCTCCATTTTTTTGCCCTTCCTTCATTTCCTTTATGTCTTGTCACTTGTCTTGTCATTGTTTCTTATTATAAAAGCTTGCTTTCCAAGAAGCAAGCTTTTATAATTTATTGGTTTTCTCTGTGTTCTGTTACACCAGTTTTCTTGTTCGTCCTCTTTCCCTATATCAGCAGGTTTTAAGATACAGACAGCGAATTATTCCAACAAGAACTGACTACAAAGGAGGTCCCCTGATGAAACAAGCCTGCTTTGCTTTTTTACTGCTTGCCTGTCTGAGCGTATTCCCTGCAACGAAGGCCAACGCTTTCTTTCAAGTCGTTCCTCAAGCTTTCGCCGAAACCCCTAAAGGCAGCGCTTTCATCCCTCAGCTGCAGCGAACCCAGCGGCCTAAGCTGGAATTTCAAATCAACCAATTGCTGCTGCTGGAAGTACAAAAAGACTGGGAAGAGTATCAGTTGGAAATCCACCGCATGACCGCCGACGGCCAGCTTCCTTTGGAATACAACCAACGCAGCCATTTTTTCTCGGAATACTATGTAGCCTATAATGGCGCCGATTTACTTAGCCTTACCCAAAAAAGCTACGCAATTTTTGACGCTTCTCCTGACCTGGTTAAGTTTCATACCATGACCTTGCGCTATCAAAACGGGCAGGTTTTAGAATTAAAAGATTTATTTATTCCCCAAGCCGCCTATCGTGACCGTCTCGAACAATGGATTCGGGACGACATTAACCGACGCAGCGGCTCGCACTGGGACTTCCGAGGAATAACCAATCAAAAGTCTTTCTACTTGACCCCCGAAGGGCTTGTGCTTTACTACGAACCCTGTGAAATCAGTCCTGCCAGCGATGGCATCCTGCGTTTTGTCGTCCCCTTCGACGCCCTCAAGGACATCTTGGTTCCCGAACTGGCCTTGGACAATTAATGTTTTAGATTTCTTCCCAGCCAAGAACTTCCGTAATTCCTAGTCCAGAGGCCTCTGAGAGCAGAATTTGATTGCCAGCGTAGGAGACGCCGCCCACTACCGGCTCTTCCGCCAGCAGCACCGCCGCATCCAAATCGGCCCTGGTAATGTTCTTTCTCGCGGCAGCCAAGCTGGCAGCAGCAGTAATGCCTACATTGCTTTCCAGCATGCAGCTCATCATGCACTCTACGCCCATGGTTTCGGCCAAATTAAGAATTTTTACGGCATTATAAATGCCGCCGGCTTTCATCAGCTTAATACTGATCAGATCGCAAGCCCGCATAGACAATAGCTGAAACACCTCGACCGGGCCAAAAGCCGCTTCGTCCGCCATAATGTTGGTTTCTACATTTTCAGTAACATATTTAAGCCCCGCAAAATCGTGCGCCGCCACTGGCTGCTCAACAAGCTCAACATCCAAGCCCTTATCCTCAAAGCAGCGAATGGTCCTCACCGCTTCTTTGGCTTTCCAACCTTGGTTGGCATCCAGGCGCAGCTGAATATCGCTCCCCACAGCTTGACGAATGGCTTGGACCCGCTTCAAATCCAGCGCCGCATCGGTACCTACCTTGATTTTCAGTTCTCGATATCCTGCGGCAACGGCAGCCAGCGAGTCTTCCACCATCTCTTCCGGCGCATTAACGCTGATTGTCAGATCCGTCTGCAGGCTTTGACGATATCCTCCTAGAAAACGCTGCAGCGGCATGCCATAACGTTTGCAGAACAAATCATGCACAGCGATGTCCATAGCGGCTTTCGCCGAATAGTTATGATGCAGCGCGCCTTGAATGGTCGTCATAATTCCTTCGAGATTCTCTACATCCATACCCATCAATTTAGGAGCCAATACTTCCTGAATAGCCGCCGCAACCGACTGTTGGCCGTCTCCGGTGATTACCAGCGTCGGCGGCGCATTGCCAAAGCCAACTTCGCCAGTATCCGCTACAACCTGCACGATAATATCCTCGGCAAAAAACACTTCTCGCAAAGCGGTTTTAAAAGGCTTTTTTAAAGGAATACGCACTTTTCCTAAACGAATGTGTTGAATTTTCAATTTTATATCCTCCTTAAAAAGCCGGCAAGTTCTCTTTTGACGAGTACTTGCCGGCTTTTTTCAATCCCGCTCTACTTCATAACCCCGTGCGGTTAAATCTTCCAAAATACTTTGGCAGTGCGCTTCATCTCTTGTTTCTAAGCTGATCTCCACCACCGCTTGTCCTAAAGGCAGACAGCGCTCGGCACGATCATGAAATACCTGCATGACATTACCATGCAGCTGCGCAATGCGATCCAGCAAACGGCTCAGCTCTCCTGGCCGATCAGCAATACGAGTCAAAATTTTCACTCGCCTTCCCGACTTAACGAGACCATGCTCAATGATCTGAGAAATAAAGTTCACATCAATATTGCCGCCGGAAAGGACAGCAGCAACCTTGCCTTTGCAGGACAGCTTCTGAAACAGCAGCGCGGCTAACGAAGTGGCCCCGGCGCCTTCCACCATCAACTTGGAGCGCTCCAGCAACAGTAAAATTGTTTCCGCAATCTCTTCGTCTTCTACGATAACCACATCGTCTACATACTTTTGAACAATATCATAGGTTAAATCGCCTGGCTGCTTCACGGCAATACCGTCAGCAATAGTTACAGCACAATCGGTAGTCTGATAGCAGCCGGCCCTTTTCGACAAATGCATAGCCGGCGCGCCAGCGGCCTGGACGCCATACACCTTGACATGAGGCGCCACCTGCTTCACGGCCAGGGCGATGCCGGAAATAAGCCCGCCGCCGCCCACAGGCACCACAATAGCCTCCAAGTCCTGCAAATCCTCCAGGATTTCCAGACCGATCGTGCCCTGCCCAGCCATCACGCAAGGATCATTGAACGCATGCACAAATACCAGCCCGCGCTCTCTCTGCAGGCGGCAAGCATGCTCATAGGATTCGTCATAGGTGGCTCCAGCCAACACGACTTCCGCGCCATAGCCTTTAGTCGCTACCACTTTTGCTAATGGTGCATGCTCCGGCATGACAATGACTGATGGAATACCGGCCTGAGCCGCCGCATAGGCTACCCCCTGCGCATGATTGCCGGCGGAAGCCGCAATCACGCCGCAAGCGCGTTCCTCTGGAGTGAGAGTCTGAATTTTATTATAAGCGCCGCGAATTTTAAAAGAGCCCGTTTTCTGGAGGTTTTCCAGTTTCAAATACGTTTCGCAGCCTGTAATGGAACTGAAAGTATGACTATGGTCCAGCAATGTCCGGTGAATGACGCCTTTAAGACGTCTGGCAGCCGTATAGACTTCCGGCAGCGTCAACACCGCTTTTCTTTCTTCAAGGCTTCCGCTCATGGCTTCACAAAAGCAATCGCTTCAATTTCTACCAGCACATCTTTCGGCAGCCGCGCTATTTCCACGCAGGAACGAGCTGGAGCTTCGCTGGCAAATACTTTAGCATACTCTTCATTAAAAGCTTGAAAATCCTGAAGGTCCTTTAAAAACACCGTCGTCTTAACAACCGCTTGCACCGTAGTTCCCGCTTCCGCTAAAACAGCCTGTATATTCTTCAAAACTTGGCGGGCCTGTGTTCGCACATCGGTTCCCGCAACTTCGCCTGTTGCCGGGTCCACCGGAATCTGTCCAGACAAAAACAGCCACTCTCCGGCGCGAATTGCCTGAGAATAGGGTCCAATCGCCGCGGGCGCTTGTGAGGTAAATACAACTTGTTTCATAAGAAAACCGCCTTTCATGCACTATTTTAGAGAATGAGATTGAGCAAGAGTAAAGAGAGTAGAGGGAGTAGATGGAGGGCTCGAATGAGGGTTACGGCAAACTAGTAAAAAAACCTCCCCTATTGGGGAGGTTTCGTACCCGTTTTTTAAGCGTGTTTGCCATAAGCAGGAACGGAATATCCGCCAAAAAGCTGCTTTTCAATCTCAACTTGCTGCGGTGCATAAATGATGAGACGCTCTTCTACCACAAGAGAGCCCGCCTCGCATACAGCGCAGACGCCTTCCAGAAAATCAGCCATAGAACGCTGTTCCTCAGCGGTTAAGCAAGAAAAATTAACAATTAAGCCTTTACCCTGCAATAAGAGATCTGCATAGGAACAGACATTTTCGTAGGCCCGCGGGACTACGACGGTGATGGAAAACTCTTCCCCCCGTCTGGCAGCGCCTTCATGCACGGTCAGTTGAGGCGGATTTTTGCTTTGCCGCACAGGTGCTGCAGCAATTTCTTCCTCTTCCTCCAAAGGCATTAAAAAATTGGTCAGCTTTTCCATTAAGCTTGCCGCCATGGGGCATTCCTCCTTTTGCAGATACTGTCACTTCTTTATGCTAATTCGAGCCAAATTCCGCAATTCCTGCAGGCGTCAGAAAATTTTTATCCTTTTTTCGACCGCGCCCGCGCCGAGCGATCCAAGATAGACTTACGCAAACGAATGCTTTTAGGCGTAACTTCTACTAACTCGTCATCGTTAATATACTCCAGCGCCTGCTCCAGACTGTGAATGCGGGGCGAAGTCAGACGAATAGCTTCATCAGCCGAGCTGGAACGCATATTGGTTACATGCTTTTTCTTGCAGGGATTCACATCCATATCCTGCTCCCGGGCATTCTCGCCGACAATCTGACCCGTATAGACTTCTTGTCCAGGAACGATGAACATGACGCCGCGATCCTGCACGCTGTAAATGCCGTAACCGGTGGTTTCGCCAGGTTCAAACGCCACCAGAGCGCCGCGCGTACGGCCCTGGATATCTCCTTTGTAGGGGGCGTAGCCATGGAATACATGGTTCATGATACCGTTGCCCTTCGTGCTTGTCAGCAGTTCATTACGGAAGCCAATCAAGCCGCGAGCGGGAATAACAAATTCCATGCGCAGATAACCGGAAATCTCGCCCATATTGATGAGTTCGGCTTTACGCGTGCCCAGTTTTTCCATAACCGCGCCCATAAAGTCCTGCGGCACATCTACTGTTAAAAGCTCCATTGGCTCGCAACGCTGTCCCTGGATGGTCTTATAAATAACTTCTGGCTTGCCTACGTGAAACTCAAAACCTTCCCGACGCATAGTCTCAATGAGAATAGACAAATGCAATTCGCCGCGTCCCGATACCTTGAAGCTATCTGCACTATCAGTCTCATCTACACGCAAGCTGACGTTGGTCTCCACTTCCCGGAAAAGACGGTCACGCAAATGACGCGAGGTAACAAAATCGCCTTCGCGTCCGGCAAAAGGACTGGTATTAACGCTGAAGAGCATGGAAAGAGTGGGCTCGTCAATGGCAATGGTCGGCAATGCTTCCGGATTTTCCGTATCGGCGATGGTATCGCCAATATTGACGTCATCCAAACCGGTAACGGCAATAATATCGCCCATAGCCGCCTCTTCCACTTCCCGGCGTTTGAGGCCTTCATAGCCGTATAGACGGCCAATGCGCCCTTTGCGCTGGTTTTCGCCATCCAAGACCGTTACGTTCTGGCCGTTCTTGATACGTCCGCGTACAACGCGCCCGATCGCAATACGTCCTACATATTCATCATAATCCAGAGTCGTTACCATGACCTGCAAGGGGCCGTCAATCTCGCCTTTAGGCGCCGGAATGTTTTCAATAAGCAGCTTGAACAAGGGCTCCAAATTGGAACTCTCGTCCGCCATGTTCAATTTGGCGATGCCATCCCGAGCCGTAGCATAGACAACCGGGAAATCAAGCTGATCATCGTCGGCATCTAGTTCCATGAACAATTCCAAAACTTCATCTTCTACGTCATCAACGCGCTGGTCAGGACGGTCAATTTTGTTAATGACCACAATGGGCTTCAGCTTCTGTTCCAAGGCCTTGCGCAAAACATATTTGGTCTGCGGCATAGGGCCTTCAAAAGCGTCTACCAAAAGCAACACGCCGTCCACCATGTTCAGTACGCGTTCTACTTCGCCGCCGAAATCGGCATGGCCAGGAGTGTCTACAATGTTGATTTTTACGCCGCTATGCAGCACCGCTGTATTTTTAGACAAAATGGTAATGCCGCGTTCCCGCTCCAGATCATTGGAGTCCATGACCCGCTCCGCTACCTGCTCGTTAGTGCGAAAAACACCGCTCTGCCGCAGCATAGCATCCACCAATGTAGTTTTACCGTGGTCAACGTGAGCAATAATAGCCACGTTGCGAATATCTGTTCTTTCCATAGTTCCTCCTCATAGGACGTTCTCAGACGTCATTAAACATTTTTTTGAAGTAAGCAGAAATTTTGCTAAGCCGCCGCAGCATTTCGTTGGCTTTGCTTGGTTGGGTCGCCACCACTTTGGCAATGCGGCGACGCATCGCCCGGTAGTCCCCCTCCATTTGATCTAAATACTCGTCCAGTTGGCGCATGGCCGGATCCAGCACCACCACGTCGGACTCGACGATTTCCCATTCGCGTCCCTTTAAAAGAGCCGCATCGGCAAAACGGGGAATATATACAGGCCACCCCAGCTGAGACTGAATCCGCTCGCTGAAGGGCTCGGACATTTCAATTTCTCCGTGAACCAGGAAGATACAGGCAGGCTTCTCTTTAAAAGCGCTCAACCAAGTCATCATCTGTTCTTGGTCCGCATGGGCTGAAAAGCCTTCTAAATTATGAATTTGCGCCTTGACGGTAATTTCTTCGCCCATCATGCGCACCCGTTTAGCGCCATCTACTAACCGACGCCCCACGCTGCCCTGGGCCTGATAGCCCACAAAAAGCACGCTGGACTCCGGCCGCCACAAATTGTGCTTGAGATGGTGCAAAATACGTCCGGCGTCAGCCATGCCGCTGGCGGAAATAATGATTTTCGGCTGCAAATCCTCGTTTAAAGCCTTGGACTCGTCCGCAGTATGCACAAAACGCAGCTGCGGCAGTTCTAGCAGCTTGCCGCCGCGCATAAGAGATTTTGTCTCTTCATCAAAATCCTGGATATTGTTAAAGAAAATATTCGTTGCTGAAATGGCCAATGGACTATCGATGACCACAGGAATCTCTGGAATACGCCCCGCCTTCCAAAGTTTGTAGAAGTGATACAGCAGCGTCTGGGTGCGGCCGACGGCAAAGGCCGGGATAATGATATTGCCGCCGCGTTCTACCGTTTCATTGACTATCTCTGCCAGACGGCTTTCCTTGTCGTACTGTTCGTGATTGCGGTTGCCATAGGTAGACTCGCTAATGATGTAATCCGCAGTCTCAATAATCGCCGGATCGCGAATAATCGGCTGCTCCGGCTGTCCTAGGTCACCCGTAAAGAGAAGCTTTTCCGTCTTCCCATTCTCTTCGCCCCAAATCTCCAGCACCGACGACCCCAAGATATGTCCGGCTTCTTGAAAACGCACCCGCAGACCAGGAACCGGAAGCAAATCCTCAGCGTAAGGCACAGAGCGAAATTGCTGCAGACATTGAAAAGCATCGTCCACTGTATAAAGCGGCTGGATTTCCGCCATACCCGAACGTTTTCCTTTTCTCGTCGTCAGCTCCGCATCTGATTCCTGAATATGAGCGCTGTCAGGAAGCATGATCCGACATAACTCGTTCGTCACTTTCGTGCTGTAAATAGGACCTTTAAAGCCTTCTTTGCACAATTTCGGCAATAAGCCGCTGTGATCAATGTGCGCATGAGTCAGCAGCACGCAATCAATGCTGCCTGGTTCTACGGCAAAAGGCCTGCGGTTCAATGCCGCAATCGCCTTGCCCCCCTGGAACATGCCGCAATCCACCAAAACACGGCTATTGCCAATTTCCAAAAGATAGCTGGAGCCGGTTACCATTCTGGCGGCTCCCAGAAACGTCAAACGCATATAAGCACGTCTCCTCTCGACCTGAGTTTCATTCTCCCAGTACTAAAACGTCGAACACAGAGCCACGTAGGTTTCGAAAACCGACATTTTTGCGCCGGCTTCGTAAGTCCCCGCCTGCTCTGTGTCATGCTTTATTTCCTGCCGCTTTCAAGATTCCCCAAGAATGCGCACTTCCGGCTGCAACGATACGCCAAACTGCTGCTGCACCTGCCGCTGCACCTCGGAGATCAACGCTAAGACATCCTGCGCCGTAGCGCCGCCGGCATTGACAATAAAACCGGCATGTTTTTGCGACACTTCGGCTCCGCCCACACGCAATCCTTTCAGACCGCTTTGTTCAATCAACGTGCCGGCAAAATGTCCCGGCGGACGCTTAAAAGTACTGCCGGCGCTCGGCAGTTCCAAAGGCTGCTTGCTCTCCCGCCGCTGAGTCAGTTCCTGCATACGAGCTTCAATCTCGCTGCTCTCGCCTACTTCCAACAGCAGTTCCACTTCGCACACAATATGTCCATTGTCTTGAAAAATACTGTGCCGATAAGAAAACTCTAATTCTTCACGAGAAAACCGGCGCACTATCCCTGTAGGAGAAACGGCGGTAACCGCGTCAACCACACAACTCATCTCTCCTTGGTACGCTCCGGCATTCATAAAGACGGCGCCGCCAATGCTGCCCGGAATACCTACGGCAAATTCCATGCCACCCAAGCCCTGGGCGGCCGCAAATCCCGATACTTCACTCAAAAGCGAGCCTGCCCCGGCAAAGATACGATTGTCTTCCCGGCGCAAGGAGCTTAAAAAATCGCCTAATTTAATCACCGCGCCGCGTATGCCCCGGTCCAATACCAGCACATTAGAGCCATTGCCCAAAATGGTAACAGGCACGTCCTGATGCGCATGCAGCACCTGCATCGCCGCCGCCAGTTCTCCCATGCTGCCAGGCTGTATGAAAATATCCGCCGGGCCGCCGATAGCAAAGGTTGTATGCTGCGACAACGGTTCTTCCGCCAATAAACGCCCCACATGAATCACACGCTGCAGTTTCTGAAATACGCTTTGCATCTGCTCTATCATAAACCTTTTAGCCTACTCCCTTCAAAATTCTCCCTTATTATAGCACGGCTGAGTATTTTTCGGAAAGCATCAGGCCAGGATCGTATAACCCCGCCTTGCGCGTCCACTAAAAACAATTTGCTAAGCGCTGATATTCGTCTCGCATCTGCAACGCATCCAACGCCTGCGTACCCGCAGATTCACAGATAATCCGCGGCGTGTAGCCGCCTCGCACACAACATTCTAACAAAGGTTCGTGAGGGGGCCCAAAGGAATCTGCAAATGTCCAATGCCGTTTTTCTCCAGCGCCGGTAAACTCAATCTTGCTGAAATGAATATGCAATTGTCGGGCAGCCTCCGCTCCCAAGGCTTTTTCCACAGCCGCAAAAACCGCTTCATATTCCTGCCTGGTATAGAAAGCGCCTCCCGCTACCGCATGCAAATGGCCAAAATCTACAGCTGGCCGCAGCCACTGCGGCGCTAAGAGGCAAAAATCAAGAACTTCCGCCAGCGTACCTAGCTGATTTTTCTTGCCCATCGTTTCCGGACACAGCCAGACACCCTCCAGCAAGCCTTCTTCGCCGCATTGCTTCAACACCTGCAGGAACGCTTTTTGCGCTCTCTCCAACGCGACAGCGCGCTCTTTCTTGCCAGCGCCGCCGATGTGAAAGACCACCCGGTCCGCTCCTAACCAATGGGCTACGCGCAATGACTTGCGAAAATGTTCCCGTGTATTATGCACTACAGTCTCATCTTCCGCCGCCAGGCTAATATAGTAAGGCGCATGAACACTCAGCGCTACCTGATGTTCTTTAGCGGCTTCACCGATTTTGCGCGCTGTTTCTTCTTTGACCGAAGCGCCCCGGCTGCACTGATACTCATAGGCATTTAGACCCTGCGCCGCCAGCCACGCAGGCATGGCCGCACTTGCTTTGCCTCCTGCTTCATAAAAAGCGTCGGGATTACCGGCTGAACCAAACCAAGGCTGTCTTCTTGCCGTCATGTAGCACCTCATTTTTCTTCTTGCAGCTTTACTTCATCTCCGGGTAGCCAATTTGGCGCAATGCTTCATACACGACTACCGCTACTGCATTGGACAGATTCAAGGAGCGAGCGTCCGGAATCATAGGAATGCGCAGGCACTGCTCTTCCTTGCCTGCCACCACTTCCGTCGGCAAACCAGCAGTTTCCCTGCCGAATACCAACACATCCTCCGCCTCATATTGAATCGAGCTGTGCGCCTTATGCGCCTTAGTCGTATTAAAGAAGAATCGCCTCGGCTGCAGCATTCGCTCTACCGATGCAAAATCTTCGTGGTGATGAATAGAAAGCAAGTGCCAGTAGTCCAGGCCGGCCCGTTTTAAATGACGATCATCCACGGAAAAACCGAGGGGATGCACCAGATGAAGCGTACAGCCCGTAGCTGCGCAAAGGCGCGCTATATTCCCTGTATTCCCAGGGATTTCCGGTTGGTACAAAACAATATGCACGGAAAAGACTCCTCTCCGTCAACAAACTGCCAACTATTTTTCTGCGCTGGCAGCCAGCCTCAATCCATAACTTATATATTATAGCACAAGACGAACCGCTGGGTACGTTCTTTACGAATTCAATCTATTCGGTGTATAATAAGAAAAAAGTAATTCTGAGACAGAATGTTTAAATTTTTTTAAGCAAGCTGCCAAGGAACATACATTTCGGTCCTGCTGTGAACGCAAGGGGGTTTTACCTGCGCGGTCGGAGAGGCTTTTTTGTTTTTCTGCGCCTCTCTCAGCTTGCGTCTGTAGGGAGGCTTTTGCATTTTTCAGCCAGGACTGCGAAGGAGGGTTTATGTGGAAAAACGTATTGGCGTCATCGGCATTGTCGTAGAATCTCCCGAAACCATCGCCGGCAAGGTCAACCAATTAATCAGCCAGTACCGTCATCTCATTGTTGGCCGCATGGGCATCCCTCATCACGGCACAGATTCAGGCGTCATCGCCTTGATTGTGGAAGGCTCTACCGACGACGTGGGCGCCTTCACCGGTCGTTTGGGAAATCTGCCCGGCGTAATTGTCAAATCAGCACTTACAGCGAAAAAGGAGGCACCTGTTCATGATTAGCAATGTAGAACGTACCAGCGACGCCTTTATCGATCAGGCCCGTATAGAAGAGCTGCTGGCCGCAGGAAAAAAAGCAGCCCGCGATACCGCTCAAGTCCGCGCGATCATCACCAAAGCCGCCAAACACCAAGGATTGACTGCAGCAGAAGTGGCAGTCTTGCTCCAAGTTGAAGACTCGAACCTGCAAGAAGAACTATTTCAAACGGCTGAGCAAATAAAAAAAGACATTTACGGTCAGCGTATCGTCATTTTTGCACCGCTGTATCTGTCCAGCCACTGCGTCAACAATTGCACTTACTGCGGCTACCGTTGCAGTAACGAAAAACAATTGCGCCGCCGCCTCACCGCCGAAGAAGTCCGCCGCGAAGCGGAAATCCTCGAAGACATGGGCCATAAACGTCTGGCCGTCGAGGCTGGCGAAGATCCGGTCAACTGTCCTATCAGCTATGTTACCGACATGCTCAAGGAAATTTACGCCAGCAAAAGCGGTAACGGCAGCATACGCCGGGCCAATGTCAACATTGCCGCCACGACTATTGACGAATACAAGCAACTAAAAGAAGCCGGCATTGGCACTTATATTCTTTTCCAGGAAACCTATCACAGACCTACTTATGCGGCCCTTCATCCAGGTGGACCGAAACAAGACTACAACTGGCACACCACTGCTATGGACCGCGCTATGACAGCCGGTATCGACGACGTAGGGTTAGGCGTACTCTACGGCCTCTACGACTATAAATACGAAACCGTGGCCATCTTCCTGCATGCCGAACATTTGGAGCGCACTTTCGGCGTCGGCCCGCATACTATTTCCGTACCGCGCATGCGCCCGGCCAGCGGCATCAATCTGGAAACCTTCCCTTATCTAGTCGACGACGAAGCGTTCGCTAAAATCATCGCCATCATCCGTTTAGCAGTTCCTTATACAGGTATGATCCTGTCAACCCGTGAAGAGCCAGGTACAAGAGACCGCCTTATCCGCTACGGCATCTCTCAAATCAGCGCCGGTTCCTGTACCGGTGTCGGCGGTTACGCGCAACTGCAGGCACACCCTGGCGAGCACCTGGATCCTGAAAGCAGCGGCATGCAATTCGAGCCTAGCGACGGCCGTTCGCCCAACGAGATCATCCGCATGCTCTGCGCCCAAGGTTATGTACCTTCCTATTGCACTGCCTGCTATCGCCAAGGACGCACTGGCGACCGCTTCATGGCGCTGGCAAAAACCGGAGAAATTCAAAATGTCTGTCTCCCCAACGCTCTGTTGACGCTCCAGGAATATCTTCTTGATTATGCGGATGAAGAAACTCGCAGTGTGGGAGAAAAAGTAATCGCCGAACAGCTGGCATCAATTCCCCAGAACGACGTCCGCGACGCAACCCGCCGCGAGCTGGCAAAAATCCAAAGCGGCACGCGGGATTTGTACTTCTAGTAAAAGCTTCTTCTTTCCTATAGGGAAACAATCCCGAAACTTAAAAAGCAGGCAACTTCCTAAAATAATAGGTGGTTGCTTGCTTTTTTCTTTGCCCTAGTCTCGGTCCTTCAACCATCCCCTCACAATGCTAGTAGACGTCGGTTGCCATGCCATCCATGAATTTTTAGAGGAGACCAGCGATTATGCCATCCTTGGCATCGCTGGCATTAGGTACATCACGTACCGTCAAGCACATCACGTGCTGTCGCCGGTTCTCTTGTTCATTCCCAGTGTCCTACTGCGACGCCGTCAAACCTAGCAGCTGGTCCACTGTCAAATCTCGGCTGTCTATTTTAACGGTCACTTGCCCTTTAGCCGCATTGATGCCGTACGCCAACGCCCCGGTTTGTTCGCTTGTATACGCCGCACCGCCTACGCGGATTTTCGTCGCCTGCATCTTTTGCAGCGAGAGCACCGGGTCCGGCGTCAGCCGCTCCTGAATCAAAGCCAAAGTTGGCGCAGCTGTTCCTTCCGCTTTAACCATCACCAACGCCGTATCCATATTCCGCATATCGGCCACCAATTTAGCGCCGCGCGCCATAGCTTGCGAATCTTCATACTTTAAAAGCCCAATCCCCGCTAAGGTCACGATAATGGCGATAACCACCATCAATTCAATTAAAGTAAACCCGCCTTCTTGACGCCAGCATTTTCCCCATTGGCAGTACCGTCTCATCAGTACGTCACTCCTTCCGTCATACACCGTATTACTTGAAGGACCCAATAGCTCCTACGGATTCAAACACAGGCAGCATAACCGCCAAAACCAAGGTCCCGACCAACAGTCCTAGAAAAACAATCACGAAAGGTTCCAGCAATACCCCCAGCCGTACAGCCGCTTCCTCTACATCAGCCTCATAAAAATCGGCAACCTTTGCCAGCATGGCCTCTAGCTTGCCCGTTTCCTCGGCTACCGCTACCAACTGCACCACAAGAGGCGGAAACAACTCGCTGGCGCCAAAAGAAGCCGTTAGGGTTTCTCCTTCGCTCACGCGGCGTCGCACCGCCTGCAGACGTTCTAAAAACCACCGATTGCTTGTCGTCCGTTGCGCTAAATCCAGCGCCGGCAGCAAGGCAAGGCCGCTGCCTAACAGAGTCCCTAATGTACGACAATACTGGGCAATCACGGCTTTACGCCAAAATTCGCCCCAAACCGGAAGCGTCAAGACTATTCTATCCCGCCAGCGCAGCCAAGAGTTCTTACCTTGCCAAAAGCGCAAGCCAAGCAACCCTGCCGCTACGAATCCCGCCAGCTTGATCCCTTCCTGCCGCAGCCAGGAACTTCCTTGCAGCAACCACCGCGTCAACCAAGGAAGCTCCAGGTTCATTTGGCCAAACAGATCCGCAAAAACCGGCAGTACATACAAAAGCATGTAAAAAGTCAAGGCTAACGCCATCAGCAATACCAAGGCGGGATATAACAACGACGAGAACATTTTTTGCTTCAAAGAATGCTCTTTCTCGAAATAGATCGCCAAGCGACCCAAAATCGCCTCCATGGCCCCGGAAGCTTCCGCCGCCTCCACCATGCCTAAAAGCAAGGGCGGGAAAAAAGCAGACTGCCTGCTTAACGCTCCTGTCAGAGAAGTTCCCGCCTGGATTTGTCGCTCCACTTCTTCTAAAACCGTTTTCCAGCGACGACTTCCGGCCTGATGGCGCAGCACTTGCAAGGAAGACGAAAAGGACACCCCTGCATCTATTAGAAAAGAAAACTGGCGGCAAAAAACAGCCAGTTCCTTGGCAGCCGGACGTCGTTCCCAGTGTTTTTCTTTGCGCGGCGCACATCGAACTACCGATGTCACATAACACTGGCGTGCCCGAATATAGGCGGCCACCTCCGCTTCGCTAGTCGCCTGTAAAACTCCGCATCGTTCCCGCCCGTCGCGTCCGCGAGCGCGATAGGCGTATTCACTCATTTCCCGCATCACTTTCGCCTACTTCCAGCTTTAAAGCAAGTCCAAGTCCTTTGCTCCAGTACAGGCCGTCTCGCGCGAAATCAAGCCCCTCCGCCACAAGATCGCTACCGCCATATCCATGGTCTGCATGCCCATTTTCCCGTTTGTCTGCATGATCGAGAGTAATTGATGCGTCTTGCCCTCGCGAATTAAGGCGCGCACCGCCGGTGTGGCCAACAAAATTTCCAAGGCAGCCACCCTCCCCGCCCCCTCGCTCAGAGGAAGCAGTTGCTGCGCCACCACCGCTTCCAGCACCATGGACAGCTGTTGCCGTACCTGCTGTTGCTGATAAGGCGGAAACCCGTCAATAATCCGATCCAAGGCCTGAGCTGCTTCGTTGGTGTGGAGTGTTGCCAACACTAAATGGCCTGTTTCCGCTGCGGTCAAAACCGTTTGCATCGTTTCGGCATCCCGCATCTCCCCTACCAAAATTACATCCGGGTCTTCGCGTAAAGCAGCCCGCAGTCCCTGGGAAAAAGACGGCGTATCTTGCGGAATCTCTCTTTGATTGACAATGCTGCGCCGATGCGTATGTAAATACTCAATTGGCTCTTCCAAGGTAATCACATGACAGCACCGCTCGCAGTTAATTTGATGCACCATGGCCGCCAACGTGGTCGATTTGCCGCAGCCTGTGGGACCGCAGATGATAACCAGGCCGCGGCGCTTGCAGGCCAATTGACGCAGCACTTCCGGATGCCCCAGTTGCGCCAGCGTTGGCAACATCTCCGGTATCAGCCGCACCGCTACCGCCGTCCCTTCATGCTGTTGGAACGCATGAATCCGATACCGTTTCTTTTCCACCTCATAGATTAAGTCCAGCTCTCCGAGCTGGCAAAACTGTTGCCACTGTTCTTCATTAATAAAAGACCGCAGCAAGCTTGCCGTCATCTCGGCCGTCAAAGCAGCCTGCTTTGCCAAAGGACTTAGGAGACCCTGTAAACGCACAAGAGGAGGCGCACCGATTGTAAGATGCAAGTCGGAAGCTTGTACGGTCCGTGCTTCTTGTAACAATCGGTTCCAAAACTCAACCATGCCTCTTCACCTCCTTCACGCCATGCCAGCGGCCACGCGCACCACTTCGGACAAGGACGTCAGGCCGGCTGCGGCTTTGACAACGCCATCCTCACTCATGGTATGCATGCCTTCTTCCCGCGCCGCCGCGGCGATTTCGTAGGCAGCCGCCTTTTCTTGAATCAGTTGGCGCAGTCGTGACGTCACCGGCATAACCTCGTAAATCGCCTGCCGCCCCCGATAGCCGGTTTGACCGCAGGCAGCGCAGCCGCAACCCTTTACAAAGGACCGCTTGCCCTCAGGCACGTCTTTAAGCAGCATCTCTTCCGCCGTATGTTCCGCTGGCCGATAAGATTGCCGGCACTCCTGGCAAACCAGGCGGACTAAGCGCTGCGCCACCACTCCCAATAGCGAAGTAGCCACTAAAAACGGCGGAACGCCCAAATCCAAAAGCCGCGCAACCGCCCCGGCCGCATCGTTAGTGTGCAAGGTACTGAAGACCAAATGTCCGGTCATGGCAGCCCGCACAGCCGCGTCCGCCGTCTCGGCGTCACGAATTTCTCCTACCATAATAATATTGGGATCTTGCCGCAAAATCGCGCGCAAAGCCGTGGCAAAAGTAAGTCCTGCTTTCGCATTGACCTGCACCTGATTCATGCCTGCCAGCTGCAGTTCCACCGGGTCCTCAATGCTCACTAAGTTGCTCTCCGGCCGATTCAATTCCGCCAAGGTCGCATATAAGGTGGTTGTCTTACCGCTCCCGGTCGGGCGAGAAATTTACTAAAACGGTTTTCTTCCTTATATATGTATAGAAATACCTCGGCAAATAGCCGGGGTTTTTATTTTCCGCAAGCAGGATATCCCTAACCAACCATGAATATGTTTTATAACAATATTTAGGAGGTCTTGCGAATGCAAAAGAAAATCGGAATTCTTGTTGTCGCTTTCCTGTTCCTGTGCGGCGCTGGGTATTGGTACCACACAGAGCAACAAACAAAGGCTTTTAAGGAAACAAGCACGGCAATCTACAACGAATATAAGGTTCTGATCGACGACGGCAATAAGCTAACTGCCAATTCCGCAGGTCGCAGTTTTGAAAATCTCTTTCGCGAGCTCGGAGATATAAAACAAAAGAACCAAGCAATTAAAATGAAAGTTGCTGCTATGGTTCCTCCCACCGATGACTCCAAGAAATTACACGCTCAGCTTTTGAAAACGATCACCGACCATGATGAATCATTAACCAATATTATAACCTTGTACGAAAACCAGCGCACAATCCAGATGCGTTCGTTCAACAAAAACAGTTCTGAGCATAAAGAAGCGGTAAAGACCGCAAAAGCTAACATGGAAAAGCAGAAGGATGCTGCAAACATGTCTCGTGAAGATCGAAAAATATTGCAAGCCATGCTAGGTGTTCCTGTAGACCAAGATCCGCCAGATGCAACTGCACAAAAATAAAAAAAAGCACCCTCCCGCAGCCACGTCGGCCGGGGAGGGTGTCCTCATTTTTCTCTCAGTAACTCCCCTAGTTTATCAAATTCGTCATCAGGCTCCGCCGCATCCCAATCTGTCGTGCACAGACTATGGAAATTCAGCCCCTGATCAATCTCAAACCACTTACCTTCCTTGGCAGCCAGCAGCAAGCCAGCAATGCGGTTCGTCATGTGCTTGTTCAGTGTCTTCATATCTTCCTGCGACAGCTTGCCCGCGCAGTGCATGCCTTCGACAGGGCCGCTGCGGAAAGCGTAGTGCGTTATGGCTCGCGATAAAAGGTCAATATTTTTCGTGGTCAATTTTCGAAAAGGCATTTGCAAAACCTCTTTTCAAATTATCATACCACCCATATTATACCAGCCACAAACTAAAAAAAGCCAGCCCAGCGCCGCGAGGCACCGAGCTGGCTTTGGTTGCATATTCTGCTATAAATCTGCAAGATGGTTGACGCCGCAAAGTGCAACTTTTTTGCAGTTTTAGCTTTGATTTGTCAACCAGCTTAAAATCCTACTTCTACCCCGCCGGCTGTCCGGCCCCCTTGGCGCTGCAACCACACCCCCGTATTTTTATTGGGATGGTATGTCACACCGCCGGCATTGATATTTCCACCGCCGCTGGTTCCGATCCTAGCAGACCACTTCGATACCTTAGTCTCCGGAAGCTCCACCTTAAAGCTAATATCCGACGTCTGCGTCATTAACACCTTGCCGTCCTGAAACTTCTGCGACTCTCCCTGCAGTAAGTCAAACTTATAATCTTTGCCGTTTACCTTGACACCCACCTTTGGCTGCGCAATGTCAGCTTGTACGTCAGTGGATTCTTTCGCCGTAACCGTATTGCCGTTGGCATCTTTGTAGACGATGGTTTCTTTCGGCACGTAGGCCACCTGCGTTTGCGTGACAACCTTTTCCTGCGTTGTAATGACCGGTTTTTCCACTGTTGCCGTATGCGTCACTTCCCGCGGAAAAATATCGCGGCCGACGAAGATGCCGGCCACAAATACTACTGCCAGAATAATGCCTGCCGCAATCGGCAGCAGTTTTGCTTTTTGCTCCTCTGTCATACGATTACCTCCAATTCGTCCCGGCAGCACGGCACTGTAACCGTGCCACCTAAATACACGCACCAAACCGGCTCCTTGACCTGCGGAAACACGATGGAATCTAATACTTGGCCCACCTTTCCGCAGTGCTCGCCGCGGGTAATCATGACCGTCTTGCCGATCACACCGCCACCCCCAACCGTTCGGCGTATGCTAACGCAATCTGCCGAGCCTGCTCCGGGGTAATCGTCGATGCGTCGGCGCCCTCGGCGAAATCGGGAAAAGCCGCCCTGGCAATCTCGACTTGCGTTGCGCTGCAGTCGAGCGTATTACTGTTATCTAGCAGCCGATCCGCGATGCCGGCAGCAGCATCTCCGAGCAGATCATGAACGCCGCCTATAATGCAGTCATCCACTCCGTAAACCTTGCCGACTAACTCTAGGGCTTTACTAACTACCGCCTGCCGCTGGTCCTCCGTAATCGGCAAACTAATTACCTGCAGCGCCGGTACTCCGTCAAATTCTCCCACCGGTGCAAAGCGGATTGCCGGGCGCACTGCTTCAACGACGACCTGACGACCGTCCATCTCAAAGCCAACTGCGGCGTGGGAAAATTGGCTGTTTGAGGTCTTGCAAATCAAAGCCTCAAGCTCCGGGTGTCGGCCCGTCGTGACATAAATCAGATCAAGCGTACTCATGCCGATACCCCCAGCGCCGCCACATAGTCATAAGTGGTATTGGCACGATTGGCGTATCCCTCCATATAATCCGCGCAGTCTGCTGCGATAGCATACTCATCGCGGAACATATCGCGCATGGCATCTAGGCTATTGATGTCATAGCCGCGGTCCCGTCGCCGCTGCAGGAACTTTTGCACCACGTAATGGCTAGTCGGGCACCAAATCCCCGCGTAAATGATACAAGCCGGATTTGTCAGCCCGTCTACTTCGGCAAGCGCTGGGAGGTACTTGTCCCGGCAGTCATCCGCGAGAATCATGTTTTGAGCGGCTTGACCTTGCTCCGATTCAAGAAGCGCCGAAAGCGCGTCCAGCTCGCCTGCGGCCTCGATGTCGCTGTAAGCACGACCAGTAAACTGATCGCCGCCATCGATGTAGCTGAGCAGCAAATCACCGCGGCCTCCAATCCCTTCCCACTGCGAGCAGCCCATTGAAGGATAATCTCCTGCAGTACTGCAGGTAACGCAGCCGTATGGTCCCTCTACGCCCGTCTCGACCAAGCCCTTTGCAATCTCCAACGCCAACTGTTGCTCATTCATTAAAATCATCCTTTCTTTCGTAGGGCATCTGCCCTTTTTCGCTGTTTGGCCAGCTATCGGCGATATACTTTACCGCCGCCAGTACGCCGCCGCCGCTCACAGCCCCTATACCTCCCCAGCAGGAGGCAAGGTCAAAATGCATGCCGTAAAGAGCGTTGGCATAGTACCCAATACCCCAAGATGCAAATAAAAAGAGGAAGGCCCCTACAAGGCCTTCCAACAAGTATTTTTGTATTCTGTTCATTGCAGCGCATGCTCCATACCATCGAGTCGCTTATGCGCTTGTTTAGCCGACTCCTCCACTGCCACTAGACGCTTGTCGATGTTGCGCTGGTCTTCGCCTAGTTCCTTCAACATACCTTTTACCTCTTCCAGCGCTTCCTTAAGCGTAGCCATCGCCTGTTGGATCGGGTCGATAACAATGTATTTGAGCACGCCAGCAGTAAATCCGATAATGCCCAAAATTTCTACAGTATTGCTTAGATTCAGCTCCATGCGCCACCTCCAAAAAGATAGGCCCCGGCAATCGCCAAGGCCTTTTTACTTATTCTGCAGTTTTTCTTGCGTCCCGTTCCGCTTGCACCGCCCCTTGATAAGCAACGGGGACTTGCGCCATCGTCCAGCGCCCAGCGTCAACCAAATCAGCAAATAGTTTTACATAGACCGTATTTACCGCCATTACACCGCACCTCCCGTACTAATAATCAGATTCGCCATTGCCTCTTTCAGATCCAAAATAGTTGCATCTTTTGCGATACTATCCGCAGCCAGGTTTGCCGCAACCTCTTTCGCGTCCATCAAATCCTGCTGCGCCTGCTTTAATTTCCGCTGGTCCTCGGTCAGTTTCCTCTGATGTCTCGCTCCCAAAACTATCCCTCCTTTACTCGTTCCACGCCGCTACAAAGCCCGTGCAAACCGGCGTCTCTGCAACCCAGTCATAAGTCGCGGTCAGTGTCGCATCTTTAGTCGCAGCGACCGTCAGAATCCTGCTATCCTCGTCATAGCTCCAGGACGCTGTACCCGTGCTGGCCGTGACCGCCAGCGCCGAAAGCTTGGCCAAATGGTCAAGTACAAACATCTGCGTTTTGCCGGTAGCAGATCCAAGAGCTTGCGATGCCGATCCAGTCGGCTTTTTAAGCAGCACCTTTGCCGCTGCCACACCTTTCGCCGCATCCGCACTGCCCAGGGCGTAAGAAAACTCGGTTGTGACAACGTTTGGATCGTCGTGTGTCTGAGTGGTCCCTTTTGTCATTTCGACCCAAGTTTCCGGCTCCCAGCCATAGCTATAGCTTGCAAATGCCGTCACGCCATCCGGCGGCGTTACCGAAGCCTGGCTCAGCTGGGTATTGTAATCAAAGTCAAAGACCTCTTGGCTGCCGTACCAGACTCGCAAAGTATTGTGGCTGATATACGGATCGGCCACCACGTTCCCCGTTTCATCTTTTACGCCCAAGACAACCGTCTGCCGGTTGCCAGTCCCTGCTGCAATTGGAATACGCTCTCTCGTTTTCGGTACCGGCCGCATCGCCATTTGCGCCGAAATCTGCGCATCCCTCAGCACTTGATGTTTGACCGTCATCCGGCCAGCCCGCATACCCACACCGCCAAAGTCCTCAGTCACAGTGACCATTTCAGCTGCGTCACCGGAAACGGCTGAATTATTAGTGCGGTACGTTGCCGAAGCCTTTGTGACTTTCGCCGATCCGGTGCCAATCGAGGCCACACTATAATCAGCTTTAAACTTGATTGCCGTGGCCTTTTGACGTCTTGCTGCCGTTAACGGAACGTAGTCTCCGAAAGAACCATTTTGTTCCAGGGAAACAGTAACTGTCGCCGCAGCTCCCCCAGTTGCTGTTACCGCCGCCGACAAATCAATCAATTCCACATCTTCCGAGGCCAACGTAATCGGCGCTGACACTTCAGATCGGTTCGTCTGATCAGTACTTGATTTAACAACAAAATTAAGCTTTATAGTTGGCAATGTTGCAGCGTCTTTTGGGGAAACAAGCGCAATAATAGGAGTAACTGTCTTACCTGCGAACCCAGGAATGGACGTTGCAGCACTCACTTCTGCGACTGTATTTCCTTCTGAAAGTAAACTATCAATAGTGACGTTTTGCGTTGTCAACGGCGTAAGTGTTACCGTTCCGCCGCCTGTCAGCTTAAACCAACTTGCAACGGAAGTGACTGACGTTCCGCTTCCAATAACTATAGTGCCGGTTTTTGTTGCTGCCGTTGGCGTATGTCCGCCTGCAATTTTTTCTGTAACTGTAATGATAGTATCAGAAACAGTTGTCGCATAAAGAGCATTAAACGTGGCGTTTGCATTCATCGTTGCAGCCAAATTTGTTGCCGTGGCTGCAATCGTTGCTCCAACATTAAACTGATTTCCTGTCGCGCCGCTTGCAATCGCCGTGAAAGTTACGCCGCAAATTGTGACCGTATCGGCAGCAACAGCGTTGGTTGTAATCGGATACGTTCGTACGCCCTGCGTTGCACCGGGCAACTTAAACGCCAATCGCCGATCCGATCCGCTAGGTTGATCGCCGAGAATGGTAATGCCGTTAACCTCACTCGCCGTTGATAAATCAACCGCCACATCCGGATAAACAAGAATTGTCTTATTTGCTGAAACTGCAACCAAGGCATACGAAATGCTATTAATTGTGAGTGATGTATTCGTTGCAATGCAGCAGAAGCCAGGCCCACCACCTGCAGAACCATTATCGCCGCCATGAAATCCACCTTGACCGCCAGTTGCAAAGGGTGTTTTCGAGTAGTCTGTAGCTATAGTGGTGAAACCTTCAATTGTTTCAGCGATTGCCAAAACAGAAGATCCAGCGCTCCCCCATTGATTCGCCCAATTCCAACTGTGCGCTAATGCCGTAGCGCCAGCGTATCCGGGCAAGCCGCCAGCAAGAACCACCCCTGCAGTCGTTACGCCATCGCCACCCTGTCCAAGCCTACCGGCGGTTGCTTTAAGTGATCCTCCTACAATTGAACCATAACCGCCACCGCCACCGTAACCTGATGCGCCATTTGTTGCCACTGCATTTGTATTTCCCATCCTACCAGCGCCAGCATAGGAACCTTCGTCATTACCCAAAATCGACGTTGGTGTCAATTTTAAATCTGGACAAATCAGCAATACCGCACCGCCGCCCTGATTAACTGGCAATTTGCCGTTCGCCAAGTCGGCATGTGTCCGCGTTACGCCAGCTGGCCTTAATGCAAATCCCGCCGCATCAATAAAGCCGCCGTAATTGCCAGCAGCACCTGCTCCGGCTTTAAAATCTATCTTTGTCTTTGCGTTTAAGATCAGTACGCCGCCTACTTTATTGGTCGAATCAAACGGACGCGGCTTTGCAATGTAATAATTTGATACCGCCGAATCAAGAGTAAGTGAATTAAACTGTGGAACCGTGATCAACTGACAAACGTATTTTGACGCATCTGCCGGATCAAGAGCGCTGCTAACGCTTTTATCCAATACAATAGTTGTCCCGGACTTGCTTAAAATCTTAGCAAAGCAATAGCTGTCAATTGCTGTTGTTTCGCTTGTTAAGCATCCCGCCACATGGAACACCACCGTATTTCCCACGTCAAACTTCTCATAATCTCCTAATGCCGTATAGCTGATAGTGATTGTTTTACCGTCAGCGGATACCCCGGAAATAGCAGCATAACTGTTGAAACCGAAAGTTCTGAGGTTACTACTGTCCTTTTGTATATTAGGGCTTACTACATCTCCAAGTGATCCATCTCCGTACGAACCATGATTTGTGATTTGAATTGCCATCTATGTCCCTCCCTTATGCTAACGTTAAGTACCCATCTGCCGTAAACGCCGCATTGCCAATGATGGTAAGTTGATTTGCTGTTTCAGCGGTAGTTACCAGCGGAATGGTCGTGGTTGTATTCGCACTGGTGCCCGTCCAGGTCGTGGCTGGCTGCCACAATGCCGTTCGCCGGTCGCCAGCTCCTTCGGCTTGGCCTGCGCTGGTCTGTATCTCCGCCGTGGACCGGTATAAATAGGTCTGTCCCGAGACGTACGTGTTTACAATTGCCGATTGCATAATCAGCCGGTACGTACTGCCATTTTTCACGGCGGACCGTACCTGGCATGTTTCCTGGTAGACGCCGTCCGAAATGGTGTACCAAGCTCCGGGAACAATGCCCCGCAGGGTTTCCACATCGATGCTGTCATCACCGGCGACGATCGATGTGATAGCGCAGCTAAACTGGTCCACAAGATCCGGATTGGTAAAATCTTCGGCAAGCAGCGCGTTATAATCCGGATAAATTTGCTGCGCTTCCATCGCCAGGGCCATGTTTGCTTGCTCGCGCCCGATCTGGTCAATCTGGCTGCGCATGTTTGTGATGTCCGAGCCGTTGCCGCCGAGAATGAGCTTTTTCGCGTCGTCGACGCTCATGGGATTGATTGTTTTCGGGTCGCTTTGCTGCACGATGATGCTATTGCAAGTCGTGACCGCAGGGCCAAGTTGTAGGAATTGGGGGTGTGGATTCGCGGCACTTTTATGGTCATTCAGCGCCTGTACTGTAGCAAACAGCAGGCTTGTGTTGATCTCCGCCGTTACCGTCGATGCTTGCCCCACTACCGTAATGACGGACAAAATCAGCTCCACTACATCCGCGCCGCCGCCGGCAGGAATGTAGTCCGCCATGGTCCCGGCGTTAGCCACCGCATAGAGGATTTCCCCCGCGTCTGGATCAGTCGCGTATACCCCGATTTCGCGAGCGAAAAAACCTGTTACTAAATTTTTGTTTTGCAGCACTGCCTGCAACTGTGCTGTACCCGTACCTGTCACATCGCAGACAATTATCGGCAAGTCCAGCTTGCGGCTGATCAAGTCTGTCAGCGCTGAAAGTAGTTGCCCGGCTGCCAGAGTGCCCTCACCCAACGACACCCGCGTAAAATGGATAGCCACGCCGGTTTGCGCTTTTGTTTCTAGCGCCAGCCCCGCTGCCGTCAGCGTCATACCACCGTATTGACTCATGCTATTGTCTCCTTCCAATTGTTATTGTTCCGGCCCTACCTACCGCCACGCCGCGGAATAAATTCACCGGCGCACTCGTAGGCAAGGACAGATTGACATGCAAAAACCCGCCTAATTGGCGGGCAAAACCGATATTCCGTTGCAAATTGGCTCCCGTAGGCATCGGCAAACCCACTGTTTTTTTACCGCCTATGCCGGATAAAAATCCGAAATATAGACTCTTGCCGCCACTCCCATCACCGACTGTGATGTCACGCTTGATCTCAATGCCGTCTAGCCACGACCGAGTATTTTTGACGGTGTTTATGGCCTTGACTAAATTTTGATAGGCAGCATCATCAGGCAGGGAGTCTATCGTCATGACCTTAAACCGATATGGAGAGCCATTGTACTCGAACCACTCCTTAACCTCTGAGTGCGCAAACGCTGCACTCAAAACCTGTTCCACCGCCCACGGCGTGCCTTTCTTCCTGTGCCAGGCAATGGACTGCTTTACCAACGCCCGCTTCTTTTCGATGCTGAACCCAACCGGCTCATAAAAATCAACATGTAACTGCCAAGCAAGTAAGTCTAGTACCGGCTCTGAAAGCTCATCGATTCGCGCCAGCAAAAATGTCTCTTGGATCAAGCTCGTTACTTTGGCTAGCTCTCCATCAAGCGCCGCTGCCGCCGCCTGTACCTGCGGATCTCCCCGAATACTAGGAGGCAGTAAATCGACTAAGCGAATACTTTGGATATCAGCCATCTTCAAGCCCTCCAAACGTCAGCGCAACGCTTCTCGCGACCGCTACTTGCTGACGCTCTACCACTGCAAACGCTGGCGATGATATTACTACTCGGTGAGCACCGGCGGCCCGAACTCGATACATCAACTCAGTAGGATTAATATCGCGCCCTATTTTTGACTTTTGCCACGTGACGTAATCGGCCACCGCCGCGCTTACCGCCGTTTGAATTGCCAAACTGGTTGTCGCATTCGCCCTTGCAATGTAGTAGGTAGCGCTCAGATCATATGGAACAATTTCCGGCGCTAAAACAGCCACATGGTCCGTCAATGGCCTGATTTTTCTATCATTGCAAGCAGCATGAACCGCCTCCAATATCTCTGCTCCTGGAATCTCGCCTCCGGCTAAAAGCGGCCGGATTTCAACCTCCCCGGGAGCGGGAGAATATACCGCTACGTCTGTAATTAGCTGATGGGCTGTTTTTGCCCAGAATTCATATGCCCCATCAGGACCTGCTGTGCTAAATGACTCGGGGGATTGATGGATACGTTCCCGCAGGCTGTCGTCAGACTCTATGTCCGCGCCACCTGCGCTCGTCGTTATATTGCTTACCGACTGCACCCACGGCAGCGGATCCACGAACTTATTCACTTGCCCTGCAACATAGCCATTACCACTGGCTCCTACCGTCAAACAGGCAGCCGGGGCATCCGCCGTAACGCCACCAATCGGAATCTCCACCGCGCTGGTTGTCGCAAAAACCACATTGTTTTCCGTTGTTGCTCGGGTTCCTGCAGGTATAGTTACAACCTGCGGTTGCAGTACAGAAAGAATAAAGCGCAGCGTCGTCTTCGCAGCGGAAGCATCAAGCCTCGGAACTCCCGTCAATGCCCCGATGTGATCCAAAAAATCACCTTCGGAATAAGCCAGCAAATTCTGCTTTGCTGAGTAGTCAATCAGCACTCGCTGCTGCACAATAATTGCAGCAACCGACTGTAAAAATAATCTGACCGGATCACCCTGTGCGAGTGTCCGGCCAGTAATCGCTTCGTATGTGGTTATAACAGCAGACTCAATGGAATCTACCGCCGTTTCGCAAAACTGGATTTCAGGCAATCCCGCCAGCATCGCATCACTTCCCTGTTACGTATTCCTTTAATGACAAATCCACCGCCGCATGTAAGAGATTCCCTTTATTGTCGATATGCTTCCATGACTCAGCCATAGACTCAATAACGAAGTCGCCGAGCACCTTGCCCCCAATAACCAACGACTGATACTCTCCTTTTTGCATCGTTTCTTTTAGCTGTTCAATCTCTTTAAGCGGAGACGTACCCAGCAGCGCAGAAAAAACAACTTGAAACGATATTTCCGCCAACCCCGGCGCGATGAATTCAAGCTTTGGCTTTAATCCCAAAATAGCATGCTCTTCAAATTTAGCCGCCGTTTTTCTCTTAAATTCGTCAATCGTCCGCACTTTTGAATCCGATACTTCAAAGGTAAGCTCTCCAAAGGTGCCAATGCTCATATGCTACTCCTTAAGCCGAATGCGAACCGTCGGCTTTACTATGCCTTCTTTCGCATCTCCATCGTACGTAACAGCGGTTACCTGCGCCCTTGGTTCATATTTTTGCACCGCCGCCACGATTTTCGCAGTTAGTTTCGCCTGCAGGACGGGGATCGGCAAATCCACAAGTTCTGGATCCACGCCAAACATGCGGTCAAGTGGTACGGAGTAGATCGGCGTCGTCACAATGGTTCGCACGTTTTGAATAATCTCTTCAATCTCCGTTGCGGGAGCAAAGTTTACTGCGCCGATTTCCGTAATCGAACTAATTGTAATTTCCATCGCTGCTCCTTCCTTAGCCTGGCGGTCCTGTAACGCTGCCTATGCTTTCCGGATGAGTATGTTTTTTTAGGCTAACGCCATCGGCGATAACATCTCCGACCACATGCACATCTCCAGCCGCTTGAATGTTTATTTTTTTGGTTGCGCGGTCATACTCAATCTGGCTGCCATCTTCAAATTTCTTTAGCCATTTCTTCCGGTCCGCAATTGGCGGCGGATTGGCCTCCGTATAAAACGAGCCGACAACAAAGCCCTGCTGTTGCCCGTTTGGTAAAAAAACACACAGCACATCGGTTTTTTCTTTGGGTAAAGCATAGTCTTGAGGATCGCAGGTACTTGGCACTAAAACCGGCAAATCGTACGACACCATGTTCCCCCGATCGTTCCACTCCACTCGCACACGGTGCGTAGCTTCATCTACCGACACAACCGTGCCGATACGAACGATTTCCTCTATCCCTGGCGGCATTAGTATCCCTCCAGACATTTTCGAATTTCAATTTCTACTTTATGGCCGCCATTAGACACGGTATGTTTTGCCTTGGTGATTGAGTATTTTCCGTCATGGACTTTCCATCCCTCAACCATCACATTGACGGCGCCAACTAAGCGTACATCGCCAGGCCCCAGGCTAAGGCTTGCTGTATCCTCGTCTTTATTTTTCTGGCGCAGTCTCTTTTTCGCTACCTTCTCCGCTTCGCCGTCGCTGGAAACTCGTTCATTAAGCACCAGTTCTGGGCCGTCGCTGTCATCTTCCGCCGTATCTTTATAATTTGTCGGCCTCCACATCACGCATCACCTACTTGTAATTGGTCAAACGCTCTGAGCCGTCTGGCTTCTCAAACCGGCCCTTATGGGTTTTACCGGTTTTGGCGTCATGATACTCAACCGTTGCCGCCTTATATGTCGATAAATTTTTGGTAGCAAATTTGTAGGCGGTAATATTACTGGCCCCTTTTTTCAATGTCAAAACCGCTTCCTTGGCCTCGTACTTTTCCTGCTCATAAATCACAACCTGCTCTCCGGTTACTTTTAGACTGTGTCCAGAACGCTGGCAAAGCGACTGCAAGAAAGCAAGATCCCCTTGATTCACCTGATCGACCCGGTCAAAAACAGGATCGTCGTCGCTATCAAAATAGAGGCTTAACTTTGCTCTCTCGGCAATATCTCCGGCTATCTGCGACAGCGCAACATTCTCCCAAGGGCGATTCTGCTTGTCATGCCGGATGCCGGAAGAAAAAGGCACCGAAACCGCCTTGATTTTAACCTCGTTCGGCGGCCCGGTGCTTTCCACTTCATCAATTTCAAAAGTCCCGCAGGGGAGCCTCGCCTCGTTACCGTCCTCGTAAACTACGATTTCAGCCGAAATAGTAGCCCCCTTCTGCGGATACCAGTCTCCACACCAAAGCAGTTCTCGGTCCTCCAGGGTAATTTGAATTTCATCCGACTTATCTTCAGCGTTGTCGGTGTACTCAAACTGCTTCAAGTACAGCGCAATATCCTTGGTTATGTCCTTATTCTCATAAACAATTTCTACGCGCGTATGCCTTGCTATGCCCATGTCATCACCGCTTCCACGGCGGTAACGTAGTCGTTGCCGTAGCTGGGATGTCCGGAATCGTCAACTGCACTCCTGCTGAAAAGATAACGGTTGAGTTATGCCGCGGATTAGCTGCAATTAGCAAGTTCATGTTCTTCTCGCTGCCAGTTTGCCGCAAAGCGATAATATCCCAGGTATCTCCTTGAATTGTCGAATACAGCTTAGTCATCAGCAAAACTCAACCTCCTTTCATCATGCAAGAAATCAAGGAAAGAACGATTCGCTTTTTCTACTTCGCTTTCAACCTGCCCTGGCTCCGGCGTACCGTAAATGGTTATCGCCGGGGAAAACGTCGCTACAATCGTACCGCCGCCTCCTCCCGGACGAATGCCTAGCATCTCACCAGCTTGCGCCCACAAGGAAAGCGCTCTCGGACTTCCATCAAGCGGGATGGCCGCTTCCGCTCCTTCTTCTGCGAAGGTTGTTAAAAAAGAGCCCCTGCCGTAAATACCGCCGTTGGCGTTAGCAGCTACGCTAATATCACTTCCTGCGTTTCTACCAGCATCAAAGCTCGCCGCAGTACTGTCGGCAAGGTTCGAAACAAAGGTTCCTGCTCTGCCGATCGCGCTTGTAATAGCATCTGGGATGCGACTAAACCAATTAACAACCGAGTTGTAAACTTCGGAACCCCACAGCTCAATGTTTTGCAGAAAATTACTCAGCGCCGCAGCCGTATTTTCCGGCAGGGTTGAAATGAATTGTGTAGCACTATCTACGCCTTCCCCGATCCAAGTACCAAGAGCATCCGCTGTTTCGTAAGCATATAACGTAGCCCGCTCCGGCATTGTTTCTAGGTACCCAACCATATAACCGAGCGCATAGGCCACATCATCCGGCAGGGTTGCAAAAAAACCACCAACCGCATCACAGGCTTCTCCAGCCCCTTCTTGCAAGTCGCCCCAAAGCTCACTGCCTTTTGCCGAAATCCAATCCCAATTACTGTATAGCAAATACCCCGCTGCCACTAACGCCATAATGCCGCCAATAATCCACACCACTGGGCAGCCGTAAAGAGATGCGTTAAAAAGCCACTGCGCCGCCGTTTGCAGGCCCTGGGTATGCGCCATAATGCGAGCTACCAAAGCTGCGCGCTCAGTGGAATTCGTCAAAATCACCATCGCTGCGTTAGCCGCTGTAATAGGTGCCATGAGTAAGCTAAAGCCATACCCTAAAGTAAATGTGGCAATTCTGAGTCCAATCACCGCAGCCGTTCCCACGACTATGGTATTAGTAAGGCCTGGATACTTTTGATTTAAATTATCTACCCATTCGGCAACTGTAATCATCTTCAATGCAAGATCATTTATGTGCGGCAACAGTATGTTCCCCGCCGTCATGCCCACGATCGCCATGTTGTTGGCCAAAAGCTGCAGCTGGTTGGATGTTGTACTGGCTCTAGATTCAAACTCGCGCTGCATACTGCTCGCGAATTTGGTCGTATCACCAATGATTTGAAAGTTACTGCTGACGATATCCAGGTTTTGCAGCAAAATACCGATGCCCGCTTTTCCTTCTTCACCAAAGATTTCCGAGATATAGGACATCTGATCCGCTGCTGGCAATTGCTTAATCGCTCCTAAGAAATCAAGCACTGCCCCCTTGGCATCTTCTTGCATCCTTACAGCCAAATTTTCAGCATCAAAGCCTAGCGCTTCCATCATTCCGCGCTGCGTCTTTGTCGCCGAAAAGCCAGCCGTCATAACTGTAAACAGTTTCTTCAAGGAGGTTGCAGCAACTTCTTCCTCCAGGCCCGGCATTGCCGACCCCAGGGCTGCCACTTCACCGGCTGCTAAACCGGATAACCCGCCCAAAGCGCCTACCCTTGTCACAATAGCGCTAATGCCGTTTGCCGTGGTGGGGGAAATATCACTGAGATAATTAATTTGGTTCGCCAGGCTTCGCACGTCATCTTGACTTAGCTTAAAGGTGGTCCGCCAAACGGCCATTTTTTGTCCGGCATCTTCCGCTGTCGTATCAAACGCAATTGCCATTTTAGAAGCATCTTCCGCAAAAGTGGTCAAATCTTCTCTAGCGATGCCAGCTTGCCCGCCGGCGGCCACAATTTTTGCAATCCCATCAGCGGCAACCGGCAGCCTTCGGGACATATTTTTAATGTCTTCGCCCATCTCTTTGAACTGTTCTGGACTGTCAAAATCAACTACTTTACGTACAGACGCCATTTGGTCTTCAAAACGCATGGCCTGTCGTACTGGCGCCGCAAGCGCCGCTGCCAGCCCTATGGCTTCAACAATTTCGCCGCGATAGTTGGCACGGTTTTGAGCATTAGACTTCACAGATGACTGTGAGCTCCTCACCCTGTCTTGCGATTGCCGCAAGGAGTTTAGCTGCTGCCGCAGCGCTGCTGTCGCCCTGGCGTGCTGTTCTGCCGATATCGCACCTTCGCGATGCGCTCGATCCAGATTGCGCAATGCCGTGTTGGTCAAGTTGATCCGCTGATTCAAACCGGAAAGAGCGCTGGAAGAGCTGGTCATACCGGAAACAAAGCTGCCAATCCTGGCTGTCAAGTTGAAAGCCATTTCAAACACTTTTCCCGCCATCATCTTCCTCCTTTCTTCCAGATTTCTTTAGCGTCAGCCATCCACTCAGTCAGCTCATGCATTGTTAGCCCCAGAAAAAATTCAATCGAAGTAAAAGTAGCCTGCGAAAGTGTTAGGCAGGTTCTACGAAGAACCTGCCCCGTATTTAATTCACGGGCTATAAAGCCTTTCCCAGGAGCACATTTTGAACGGTAACAGTCAGCTTCATGAAATCAGGACCGGGGATATCCAAAACATCATCAATTGGAGCTCCAGCCAGTTTTGCCGCAATGACAGCTGCATAGGTGTTGGAAAACTGAATGGTGGGAGACCGATCTCCCAACTGCCTGGCTTCGTTTTCCGCGTCCAACAAGTCCCGACCGCGCAGCGTATCGGGATCTTTCAGGGTAATTTCCTTGGTTTCTTTGCCGTTGATAGTAACGGGCTTGGTAAATTTAATAAGCATATACCGTCCTCCTACATAATGGCTTCGCGAAGCTCGGCCAGATAATCGACACCGTCAATCACACAAATGTAGTTGATTTTGTCGATTTCAATTTTGTCGGCTCCGTCCAGCGTAATCTTCAAGTACGTGACTTCAAACTCATTGGATGCGTCAGACCCTGCACCCACTTCAAACTTGCCCGGGTCCGTTTTTTTAGGCCGGCAGCGCGTCGCAACACGGACCGGAATGGTTCGGATTGTCCCCGAAGCTCCATCTTGCGACTGAATGCCACCCCGCAGCTCCAGTTCATGCACCTTGGGAGCTGACAAGCCCAAAAGGAAGTCGGTAATGGTTCGATATTTCAGCCCCAACGTCATACTTTTATAATGACCGGTCACGGGAGCATCATACTCGCCGCCAATCCCAGCACCTTTTACGGTTTCCGTCAGCGCTTCCAAGCTTGGCAATTGAGCATCTACAATGCCCTTTACATCACTGCTGCCGGACTCATACACCCGAAAGTCTTGCAACAACTCAGGAATCTCGTTTTTCGCCATGTCTTACACCTCCTACTCAAATAACGTCTTCAAGTACGAAGGATCGTACTCAACAATGAAATCCAATTCACGGCCAGGACCAGGCGGCGCGACATACACATGCCAACGAACAATGCCGTCCATTAAGTCCGTAGTGGGGTTTTCTTCTTCTAAGAAAGCCACCCTACCGCCAACAATCCACCCGCGGGCCACTAAGCCCTGCAGCCAAATGTTTGCACTGTCCAATACGGTTTCAATCAAACGGCGATTCGTTGGATCATCTACCTTTTGCCAGAAGGTCAAAATCAACGTGTTGTTGATCCAGTCGAGCATGCGGCGAATCGGAATAAAGGCGTCTTTGGGATCTGTGTTCCCCGGATAGCAGCCGGTTCTATTGCCCCAAAGCTTCCAACCGCCGACAAAATTCAACGCCGTCACAATTCCCTGCCCGTTCAAGTAGGCCGCCTGTTCTGGTCCCAAGCTTACTTCGGTTCCATCTGCAAGAACGGCGGAATCAACCTGCAGGCTTTTGTTCGAAGGAGATACATAGGGAACGTCCTCGTATCCAGCATCCGTTCGGCAAATAACGCCTGCGGCTTGGGTGCTTAAGCGGAACGTTTCGGATCCCAATTTGCCAAGCGGCCAGCACACAACCTGCCGGCTGTTTGTATAATTGGATTGCTCTTTCCATGCAGCGACCGCACTATACTGCTTTACTGTGTCCGTAGGCACGTCCGTCAGCACAATGCACTTGAAATGGCCGTTGATATTCCCTGCCTTGGCCGTCATGACTGCAGCAACCGCAGAGTTATGACTCCACCCTGGGGCTAAGATTTGTCCAAGCACCAACCGGAACAATGGGAATACCCGATTCACCAGTTCCAGGCCCTTATAATTGCCGGTTTCTACGTCAACACCGCCGATAATTTCAGCACTGGTAACGGCTTGCGGGTTCAATTTTGTGAACGACACCGAAAGACTTGCCTGCTCTGCCGGAATGGTCCCGGTTGACAACCTGGTGACAATCAAGTCGCCGTAATCATCAAAGGCAGCCGTGTAGTCGCTGTTTTTCACCAAGTCGCTACTAGAACCAGACGTCAGTTTTACTTTAAGAGTCTCCAGCAAAACGGCCGCTCCGGTTATTTTCCCAACACTATTCGTCAGCGTTAGCGCTTGGCTCGGGACTTCTGTTTTATGCGTCGCCGGATCCAGTACGTTAACAAAAACCACCGGCGCCACATTGAAAAGAGCAAAATGAGACTTCATAAATTCGCAAAGCGTGTAGCTTCCCCAGTCCGAATGATAGCCAAGCTGTGCCACCGCTTCTGCGTAGGTATAGCAAAGCACCGGCTTATTAGCCGGCGCTGCACTCTTAGCTAAATGCAGCGGCGCTGTGCCAAATACTACTGGCAAGCCCGCGCTGATTCGAGCAGGAGGAACGATGGACGTAGGAACCTCACTGCCATAAACGCCATGTCTGTATGCCATTCGTTATTTCCCTCCTTTTCGATAATGATCAAGAACTGCTTGATAAAGAGCATTTTCAGCGCTCCCAGCCTGAGTCACAGCCGCTTCCGCCACCGCGAACTGCTCAACTGGTACAAACAGTCCCTTAATAGCCGGACACTCTTCCGGCAAGCCGCTAATATGCTGTGGCAACCCTTCGCCGATAAAAACCTGATAGCGATGCAAAGCGCCGCCGGGGATATTAGGACCAATATAAATTACTTGTTTTGGCTTTTCAGCCGTTTCGTTCACTTCCTGGTACGTTGTCTCCATAGACTTCTTCCTCCATTCTCGCTTGTGGTTGCGGGATGATCCATGTCGTATCTAACATGCAAACCGCCTCAGGGTATGGCATTTCGCCTTCCGGGAATTCAATTTTCAGCGGAAGCTGCAGTCTAAACCGCTTGTCTACCATCCGCTGCTGCAGCAACGCTTGGCGGATCCGCTCAGCGACATTGACGCAGTCCCTCCAAAAACCATCATCCGTGGCGCGCGTACCAATTAAAATAACGATCTTCGCCGTAGACTGCCTGTCTTCGTCGAGTACTTGAGTCAACCGAACAATTACATAAGGACAAATGGAATCATCCTCATCGTCCAGCGGCAGATACCCAGAATAGACAACAGGAGCCGCAAGCAGCTTCTTCGTTGGCAATCGAAAACCAGCGACCTTTTCGCGCACAAAAGCGCTTAAACTATCAACCAACATTAAAGGCGTCATCGTCCACCTCCTTCAAACATCCTACTGAGTTCATGTTCCATTCTTTTTTCCAACATTTCCGCTGAACGAGCTTCTACATGATTCTGTACGTTTTCATTTTCAAGCATTTGAGGAACAGATGGACCATACCTTTGAACTATCGGAAACCGATCCTTTCCAAGTCGATTAAAAACACCTAAATGGCCTGATTTCATTCTTGCCAAAAAGGCCCCCTTAATCATCCCGCCACCACTACTATGCTTCACTTGCGCTTTTAGTCTTCTTTGCTTTCTTTTAGGTATATTTTTAGGATTTACTTTGAAATAGGTTAATGCTCTAGGACGACCTTTGGAACGAACAAAAGCCGACAGGTTAGAAGACGAAGCTTTTTCTATCGAAATAGTTTCCCTTATCCTTTTTGACTGTATTACATACTCGTTTCGCACTCCACGCACAGCCTCTGTTCTCGCCGTTTCAGCCGAACGATTAATAGCGCTAGCTGCAGCTCGAGGAATGGCACGCGGAAATCGCTTAATCATCGTTTGAATTTTATCCAACTGTCCATTCCCTAATTCAATCATGAGTCATTCAGTCCAATCGTAATTTCATACATCCCGAGTTGCTCCACGCAATCAATTACCGTATATGGATCATCATCTAGCACCAGCCGTTTTCCTTGCTTGGGGCGTCTAGGCAAATCAGCAGCCTTCACGAACAACTTTTTGACCGACAAAAAGATTCCGTCAAACTGCTGCTTCTCGCCGCCAGAGCGGACCGTGAAGTTGTCGTCATCCACAACGCAGCACACCGTTTGCCCGTTAATGGAATGCTGCTCTGCAAATTCATCGGGATTTAAAAAGACCGCCGAGATATCGGCGGCCATAACGTCTTTCAAGCCCATTAGCCGATACGAACAGCGGCAGTTGTTCCTGCCGTGGCTTTAGCGGCAAAGGCAAAACCAGCTGGCGTATGGTCGGTTGCGGTCTTCGTCAATTTATTGGCAGTGTCGTCCCAATACAGAGCGTCTCCAGCTACAAAAGCTGCAGTAGAATCCGCCGGCAGTTGGTATACACCGTCTAATCCCACCGAACCGGTAGCGCCAACCGCAATAGGCTCTTGTGCAATCCCGATGCGCGTAAGCAGAGGCACTACTTCAAGATAGGCAATGGCTTCAGCGCCTCCATTGGTATAGTCCATTACATTTCCTTTTTGTACAAATACGGCTTCAGACATTACTCTTCAGCTCCTTTCTTATTTACCAGGATTCTTATACAGGCCGCGATAGTCGAGATTATTCACACCGTAGTCGATGTAAATTCTCCACTTCATTCCCAAGACGTCGAATGCAACTTGAGACTCAAGGGTAGGCGTCTGTACGCCATTGAGATACGTGACCTCAATCGTATCTACTAAGCCGGCGGCGGCCGCTAAATACCAAGCATCTACACTGTAAGTATCAAGCTCAGCATCGCAAATAGGCTCCAACCGTCCAGTAAACGGATTGCGCACGCCAGAATTGCTGGAAGCCGGATCCGTTACACTAACAAGCAACTGTTCTGTTTTCGTTTCCAACGCTGCCGGAATTAGAATATAACGCGGAGCAATATTGAGAGTCTCTTTGCTTCGAATATTTTTCTGCGTCCGCATAGCAGTACGGCCAGCGCCGATCGTCTCAACAGATGGCACGGCTCCTGTTGCAGCCAAATTACCACGCTGAGAAGTATAAATACCAGACGATACTAGCGTTTTATAAACCAGCTTATTGATTCCGCGATTTGCAGCTGCCGCATAACGGCTAGGAATGCGAGTCAACGCCGAAAGGTCGTCATTGATAATCGCCTGCCGAGTCAAACTGAACGAACGTCCAAAAGTCAGCACTGATTTTTTAGTGCTATCTTCCGTCACGGCATCATGCTTGAATTCCCCATTTGCCGTCATCTGCACCAATTCATCCGCCTCGGAAATACGATAATGAGTGGCCTCCTTGAAATCAGGATTGCTGCCAACACCAACCCACCGGTCAAACGTAGTTCCCGCAGCTGCATACCCCTCGCTCATGGATTTATTGGCAGCGTTAGAAAGAATACCAGCGAACTGACCAGCTCCGGTCAATGCTTCGCGGATCAGGTCTTCATCCGACATATGACGCGCCTTGCTGATCCCTTGACGCTCTACACAATCAATCATCAAATCCCGCAGGCGCATGCTGCGCAATTCCGTAGCACCGGCCTCCGGTTTTTCAAGACGAATACCGCCGCGCAGCAAAATTGCATCCGCAGCTGCGCGTGCAAATTTAACGCTGTCTTCTTCCCCTACTTGAGAACGTGTAGTATTCGTAGCCTGATTGTTTTCGCGCATCTGAGACAGAATGGCCGCCTGTACTTCAGAAACAGAGCGCCCCTGCTCAATATGCTCGGCAGGGTCAACACTAAAGTCGCGGCACAATGCCGTGATTTCAGAGCACCGCTGCCGCTCCGCTTGTTGTGCTGCTTGGCGCTCGGCATCGGCATTAACTGGAGCCGGTGCTGCCGGCGGCGCTACCGCAGGCGGCGCCGTGCGAGTATCATCAGTAGTTTGGGTATTGTTTTCATTTGCCATGGTTTGTTCCTCCCCCGTTTTATCCAATCCGTAATCTTCCATTCCCCGGCCGATGCCTACGTTATCATCTGCCGGTACCGAAACAACGCTAATTTCTAGCGGCGCCCATCTCAGGGCAACATATGCGGGACCAACCACCCTTCCGCTTGTCGATGTTTTGCCGGCGGCTACTTCTTCCCAAGAATCAACCGAATAACCAACGCTGGTTCCCCGGAGAGTCTTGCTAAGAACTTTCTGCCATATGCGTTCCGATTCTTCGTCTTCGTCAAACTGCACTTCTGCGTATGCTTTTTGCTCTGTCTCGTCAACCCAAGCCCGCAGAATTTTACCGAGAACTTGATCTCGGTTATGGTTGAACAAAAGAACGCCAAGCCCATTTTCAAACCGAGATAAATTAACCGCAGTGGCGTCGATCTGTAAAACCTCCGCGCCAAACCATCGACTTACTGGCTGCTCGGAGGCGAACGACAAAACAACCGTTCGTTGCTCCTCGTTAACCGCCGATACATCAAGAACCGCCAGTTCCCGCGTCAGGCTCTTGGGAGGCTGTCGCTTGTTGTTTTTGTTGGGCACCAGAAATCACTCCTTCCGTCATGGTAATTCCATATTTTTCTTCAAGGGTCTTTTTAAAGGCAAGCTCTTTTGCTCGCTGCTCCATAACCTCTCGCCAGTCCTGACCTGTTCTGGCACATACGTTAGCCAAGTTTTCTTGTCCTGACTGTACCGCCATATCATTGGCTTTGATTTCTTTTACAGGATCAATCCAGGACCATCCGGGAGCCGTCCAGCTGTGCTTCAAATACTGAGACTTCTTCTTCCAAAAATCTGGTAGCTTTATTTCCCCAGAAAGAACCGCACTAATAATGACCTCTGTATAAACTTCGCTCAAAAGATGATCAACAAGCCACTGTTGCCAGTCCTCAAAAGTCCTTTGGTCTTCTAAATGACCTTGGCGAGCGCTCGAATAGTTAACCTGGCTCATATCACGGCTGCAGGCCTCATAGCTCAGCCCCTGACCTGCCCCGATAAGACGTTGGTACAGCGACGCAAGCTCTTTCGCGTTAGCCGCTTGGCCGGTTGGAATAACAGAGCTAACATCATCGCCAGGCTGCAATTCCATAACGAGGCCAGGGCTTATGCGCTTCTTTTTATAACCTGTCTTAGGATCATAATCGTCATTTTTCCCACCTGTACCTGCAGCACCATTTCGCCCAAGTCCACTTCCGGAAGGAATAAGGCGCTTGATGAAAACACTGAGGCTGGCCAAGATTTTTTCTTTAATGCTTACTGCATCTAGGTACTCCTCAGTATCATTAGCGCGGGTAATAGCTGGAGCCAACTGCGACATTTCTCTAATTTGGCTCGGCATGTTTTTCCGCCATAAGGAAATAACGCGCTTAGCTTCTACCCGAACCGACCGGCCAGTAGACCACCCGTCAGGAGTTACTTCCTTGAGGTAATAGGCTTGCGGCTTTTGGTTCTTGTCCACTTCAATTCCGTTGACAACAATATTTTCACCAACACGAATCATCCCGCAGCTGTCTAAATCATCAACTTCCCTGGCTTGCAACTGAAACGGAAACCGCGGATTCCCTGTATAGGTTTTGATAAATAAAATACCGCCGTCTACAACCGTACGGCGGATCGTCATTTTACATATTTCCCAAAAAGCTTGGCTAGCGGTAATGTCACAGTTCTGCTTTTTTTGCCAGTCAGTAAATACGGCTTCCATTTGCACATTAAGCTCTTCGTCTCCCGTGTCCGCCTGTACCCGAAAGCCTGTCGAAACGATATTTCTTTCTAAAACACCGATAGGACCGCCGATAATATCGCGGTTTCGCTCGCAATCTCTTGCTTTAGCGCGGATTAAATCGCGCTGCGGCTGGTTCATTTGTTCCGATTTTGCGTTTACAGGCATCCACCCTTCAGAGCCGCGGTCAATCCCGCCCGCCTGGTATCCTCGCATGGCGTTTCTCCATGCAACTCGCATATACCCGATTTTAGGATCTAACCAATTTAAGGCCCGGTCGAGCATATTCATACTAGGAGACCTTTGTTTTTCCTCCATAAATTACCACCCTCTCGTGAATGAAGCGGCATAAATGCCTCCACTGTTTTCCTCGTTGGCAATCTCTTGCTGAATTAACCGCCGCTCCTTGTACAGTACCGTTAAATCAGCACGCCGAACCATCCGGCTCCCAAGCCGATATTCTTGCGCCCCATTTTCAATTTTTTCAATGGCAGTATTAATTTGGGACAGCTGTTCCTGCAGGGTCAATCAAACCACTCCCTTTCTTCGATCCACTCATCCTTATTGGAATCTTTCGATGTCGCGAATGATACCGCCGGCTGCTCATCCTCAGGCGGCAATTCTTCCAGATAGCGCATTTGCAGCAAGTCAGCTGCAAGCGCTGCGTAAACTTCAGTATCTAAATAATGGTTTTGTGCGTGTGATGTTTTAGGTACCCATGTTTCCACTTCCTTGTTCCCTTTTTTAGTTCTGATTTTATGCTCTGATGTCAATTGATCCGCATAATCTGCATCGCAATCGGCATGCACCATAAAGCAACCCGTCCCGATCGGGCGCCGGAGCCTAGACGCAATTAAATTTTTGTACTGGTCCGTGTCTACCACATACAAAACCTGCCCATAGGACTTTGAGTCAGGCTTATCAATAACTGTTTTTTTGTAGCGTTGGAGCATTTGTGTGGAACTGCCTTTGACCGGGACTGCCCACTCTTGATTCATAAGGCAAAAATCATACACATTTTCTGTATCAAAGCCAGAGTCAACGGCACACAAATTTACCTGCCAGCGTAGTTCTCCGTTTGAATCAGGCCAGCGGCGATTCATAATTTGCTCGATATCATCCCATGATTCAGCCATGCCATGAGCAATGTTTTGGCTGGTAATGTGCGCTCCCCAAGCTCGTATCGACCAGTACATGCGGTTTTGCTGCACGTCAACGCCGCCAGTAAGCAATTGCGCCCATTCTGGCACAACGCATTCAGGAAGATCGGTCTGCTTTTCGAGCACGATATCGCTTTCCAATGTGGCTGCAGTATCTTCCCACGGCTCACCTAACCATGAATTCACAAAGTTCATTAGATCAGCAGGGTCATCTTTGCTGTTTAGATATTCTGCTGCCACCTGCCCAAAGGTTAACCATGGAGAATATATGGAATTGATATGAAAACCTACTGAAATGGCTTTCCCTGCAAACGAATTTTTCTGCACCCACCGCCCCGCTCTAAGCATGGCCGGTTTATGCCGATCATCAATCCTTCCTCTGCAATTTTCACATTCATAATAGGCGGAATAATATACGGCGCTAACGTCATAACTTCCGTCCTCTCTCTTGGGCCAACTAATATTTTTTAGATTAAATACCTGCTCGTGCCCGCAATGAGGACAAGGAACTTTGTATTCGTACTTGATGTCTGACTTCTCATATCCTTGATAAATCGGCCCCGTTTTAAGGGTCGGCGTGGAAATTTTAAATATTTTTTGGTTCCACCAGTTTTTTGCACGCTCTACAACCAGCTTGATTGGACTTGCTTCTCTGCCGGCCCATTTAGGATACTTGTCTACCTCGTCCAATACGACCACTCGTGCTGACCAACTTGCTAGTGCAGCAGGTGAATGAGCTGAGCCAAACATTAAAAAACCGCCCCTAAATTTTAGGAGCGTATCTTTACTGCCATTCTCGTCATATTTTTCTGCCAGTGAAGGACAGCTCTTGAGCATTTTTTGCGCACGCATGTCCGAAAAATCTCTGCAAAGCTCGTCATCTGGCAGCACATATATAATTCTTCCCGGTTCTTGGTCAATGACATAGCCCACAATATTAAGCAATGTCTCGGTTCCAGCAATCTGCGTACACTTTATAAAATTTACTTCTTTGATTTGATCATCATTGAAGCAATCCATTATAAACCGCATATACGGAACCATATCCGTATTCCATTGCCCTGGACGGCTAGTTTCCTCCGAGGAAAGCATGCGGTTTTTGTCTGCCCACTCACTAACCGTTAGCTTTTCCGGCGGCAAAAATGCAAGCAGAGCGCCTTTAATCGCTCTTTGTAGTGTTTGCTCCACGCTTGCCGGAACCGTATGTTCCTGTTTTCGCAAGCTGCGCAAGTCCTTTCGCAACTTCTTCATCAACTAACCTCTTTGCATCCAGGGCCAATTCCGGATACTGGGCGTTAAGTTCGGTTGCAACCCGATGCCCGATGAATAACAGCCCTTGTTTTACTCTAAGAAAGACCTCGGCCAAAGACTTTTCAACATCATCAACTGACACATATTGACCAACCTTCTCAAGTTTTTTTATTTCCTCCAGGTCCGCTTTTATTTCACGAAAACGGACATCCGCCTTTAGCTTGCGAAGTTCTGGACTTTCTTCTTTGACTTTATCCGTTCCAAGTTTCCATTCGACGAGCTTTTTTAAATCCCAAGCGCCCCTACCTTCCTTCGGTGCGCCTCTCTTGGCCCAACCTGACAAAGTTTCCCTAGAGACGTTGAAAAATTCGCATGTCTGGGCGGTATTAAAAACAAAGGTATTCTCTACGGTTTCGTCACCTGCTGTATTTTTATTCATGCTATTCTTCACCGCCTAGCCTGTCAGAATGTCAACCGAAAAAAACAAATTTTTGAGAGAGATTTTCCGGGGCTCGGACGACCCGTGCACCGCCTGCCCCTCCGGAAGGACCCAAATTACTTCAGGCATCGCCTCGGCCCGTTCGACTTATATCCCTTACTCGTCGAATGGCAGTTACTATCGAACGGCGCTCGCATAAGGTCGGTTACGCGCACGCTCTCTGATCGCTTACGGTACGACATGCACCAATGGTCTACTATGCTAACGTCTTTACCGGCTAAGTCCCAGGCGCACTTTAATTCTGTCGTGCAGTATGCACACTTGCGATTGTTGCAGTAAACCATGGCGATGCCTCCCTTTGGAAAAGATAAATATACCTTCCATAAACAGGTAAATAAATTCTCACGTCGAACCCTTAAAGCGGGGAAGGAGGTGAGGCCAATGGCAAAGAACACTGGTGATGATTTTCGTCGTGGCGCTGTCACTAACCGCAGCCAAACACAAGCGCCAAACGGAAACTGGGTAAAGCGTGATGCTGAAACAGGACGCTTTATGGATCAAAAGACTAGCAGTAAAACTCCATTCAAAGGTGTAAGAAAAGAAGACTAATACACCAAAAGAGCCGCCTGAAGCTATCAGACGGCTCTTTCATATTTCTTACAGCTTATATTTTACTATAGTTCATATTGTCCTGTCACTGGCACGTTTCTGACATCGCGCTGAGCCCGTCAATGCCGAAGATTAGGGCACTTAGCTTTTCACTTGCGGCATTTATGTCACGGTAGATGGTTCTTGTATCAACAGATTCATCCGTCGCAATCTGCTCAACAGAAACGCCATCAAAGTATCTTGCCCGCAGAGTACGATATCTACGCATGTCCTCTTCCTTGCCAGTTCCCTGGCAATAAGCCTCGTATATCTTCGTCATAGTCTCAATGTGCTCCAGTATGATTCGGGTCCTGGTCGCCGATCGTTTGATGCTCTGGATATACGTCTCATTGTCCAAGTTCTCAAGATTGTCCAACAGATCAATCGCATTAGCTGGCTCATCCAACTGCTTCACGCTATAGATTGACTGGTCGCTATGTTCCCGCAGAAGCGGATAATTCTTGAGCAGCAGCCGTGTATTCCGTAAGCGCCGGTCATGCCTGGATTTTACCTGTTTTCGCTTCTCCCTTTCCAGGGCTTTAAGGGTAGCGTCTACGGCAGTTGTTGCGGCTAATTTTATTACTTCGTCTTTAGTCATACATCACGATCCTCCCGTCCCCTTATCGTAAATCCTGCGCAGAAGTTTCCGCACTAGCATCCGCAGAAAGTACTGCTCCTTAGTCATTTGGCCTCCCTCTCAGCGCCCGCTGCGCCAGTTGATAGATTAGTTTTTCGTCTTCGCTGCCCTGTTTGTTAGAGAGCTCCATGATTTCGGTAAGAGCCTCAGTCAGGTCCAGTATCCGCAAGACGTGCTGCCGGATTACTTGCTCGGTGGTCATCATGTTTGGCGCCTCCATTGAGCAAGGGCACTCATAGCCCAAACCGCTTCTTCTGTTGGAATTATTTCTCCGCCGAGGTCCATTCGTTGTGCTGAAATTCGCTCCAGCGCGTCAACCACCTTCTGCACACGTTCGGCGGCTTCTGCCGGAGTAGCAGATAGAGCCTCCTTCGCCGACTCAAGCAACCACGCTAAGTTTGCCTGCGAACCATAGTTATTAATTTCATCACGCACACGAAACAGCGCCCCACGCAGCACAGCCACCTGCGCCAAGGCGGCGTCGCGCTCCTTCCGCAAGGCTTTCAATTCATCATCTTGCATTTCACGCAATACCTCATTATTGGGCTCCCAATCATCGCAGGTAGCAGACAGATCTTCTATCACTTCTTCGGTAATATCGCAGCGGTCTTTATATATAATACTTTCAACACGTCCGGCGCAATTGCCGCATGTCTTCTTATACTCGCTCATTTGCTCGCCTCCTGCCGCCAGTATTCGATCCAGCAACCAACTTTCTTCTCGCAAATTTTTCCGCAATTAGGACACTCATCTTTTCGGAATCCGTCTCGCTTCCAGAACGGACAACCTTCTGATGTTTCAGCCGCCGCCTGTAACTGCCGCTTTAGGCTTTCGATTTCATTAGCCTCTTGCTCAAGTTCCTTTTCAATCTTGTCTCCATTATCAGCGAAAACGATTCCTCGAAGTTTTTCAGCGTCCTCTTGGCTAATAGCAAACCTTGCTGCGCTGCCAGCGCGTTCTAGCGCATCGTCTTGCATCTTTAGGCGGTTTTCCAACTCCACTATCCGATCCAACGCCGCAGGCCAGCCCTCGCGAGCGGCGGCAATGAAGGTGGCATCTTCATCTTTTAAATCTTTCCCACTTGCAACAGGAATATAGTCTGGGCCTCCTAAAACATGTTTGTTTTTAAAACCGTAATAAGCGTGCCACGGCCCCTTCGTAGCCGCCTCGCAAATACGCCTGTCTTGCTCAAAGTCTCGCACTTTTGTCCTCCACTCCCAAGAATTTGCAAAACTCTCGATGATACTCGTGGCAAAATTTGCCCATCTTTGTCTTCTCGCAAAACTCCTTATGCTTATTCCCAATCCACGCCATGTACTCAAACGGGCGAAAGTTTTCTTTCGTCGCACCGGTTGCCGCGCAGAACGCTACGAAATACGGATTCATTTCGAACCGCCTCCTATCCAATCAAAACCGCAACCATCAACGCCAGCCCCAGTAAAAACCATTTCAATGCACCGGCTTGGGCACCATATTCCGTCATGACTTCAGCTCCTTTGGTAACAACTCAATCCGTACATATAGTCCTTGCACATCAGACCAAAACTTTTCCGTAATCTCACTGGCCACCTGGGCGTCATCGTTCCAAAACTTCAGCTCCGTCATGACATCCTTTAGCAGCTTAATCATGTTGTCGGTATCCGGCTTAGTGGTTTTATACGCTGGCGCCGGATGGCTGCCACGTGGATAGCACCATTTAGTGGTCAGTCTCACAGGGCCAGCCAGCTTTTCTTCCGGAGCGTGCGGTGCCATATAGGCCATAAACTTACTCCGGGCATCGGCCAGCGCAGCCGGTTCGTAAAAATATGGTTTGCCTTTTACCACTCGTATTTTTTTTTGCTGGTGCGTTATCGTTGGCAGCTGCATCGGTACAAAAAAATCAAATATCATAATCTGCACCCTTCCACTCGCCCGTTTGCGGATTGTAAGACACCGCGTCCGAGTTTTTAACATTGTTCCAAATGTAGTTCAAAATCTCTGGCTGCTGTACTAGCCAATTTACTGTTTCGCTATTTCTAATATCAAAATCTTGGCCAGGGCGAGAATGTCGTAACGGAGGCATTTGCCTTGCAACTTCCAAAAGTTTACTTCTTTTGTTTTTTGGCATTTTTATCCATCCTTCACTTTGAAAAATCTTTTTGTCAAGGAAAGGGAAAAGTATGTCGGGGGCATTCCAAAGCCCCGACTATTTTTTCCCCTTGACCGTAGGGAAGAAAACGCCAGACATATATTTATATATATAGGGGCGTTTCCCAAATTGAAAAACTCGGTATTTTGCCGACTTTTTCCCATTTTGAAAATCTCGGTGTTTTTCCATTTTCACTTTTTGAAAATCTCGGAGACACTACCGACTTTTTCCCATTTTGAAAGAGGGAAAATTTACCGAGTTTTTCCTTTTCACAGCGTGACAAGATTACCAGTTTTATCCTTTCCCCATATCTCGCCATTTCCAGTTATAGTAAAATCACCGTGTTCTTTAATGTAATTCCTTACGGTTTTTTCAGTTACGTCCATGTACTCGGAAACGCTTTTCAGCGTCGGCTTGCCACCAAACTTAACCGCTTCGATTGCATTTTCAAGGGCCACTTCCCGATCCTTTTTGCTTTCCGCCGGCGACTTCTTTTTCTTGAAATTCCGTTTCCAGGTATTCTGCTGTTCGCCGGCCGCCTCGATGTCCTTGAGAGTGCCAACAGTATCCACGTAATGCGCCGGATAATCAAACCACACATTAACTGGCGGAAACTTCGGAAACTCGCGCAGCGTGCCTTCAATGTGCCAGGCGCTGCGCTGCTTCACTCTTTGCCTAGCAGGGAATACATGCTTGTTGGTAAGCGTCAGATAAGTATCTGCCGGCAGCACCCGCTTGCAGTAATCTAGCATGACCTTCTCGCTGCACTGATCGTCTTGCGAGACATCATCTTCCCATTGGGGATAATGAACCTGCAGGAAGGAAACGCAGGCCTTGCAGACTGCTTTGTTTTCTTCTTGCTTCAGCAGCGCCTCAGTCATTTCCAGTTCCAAAATGTCAATCAGTGCGTCCGGATCCCGGGCGAATACGCCGCTGCCGCTGGCCCTGTCCATGGAACGCTTGCCAGCCTGCGTGCCCTTGCTGTGGTGATGGCAATAGATGACTGCGCAGCCAAGCTCCGTGCAAACCTTATCGAACTGATTGCAAAAATGAGCCATTTGATCGGCGCTGTTTTCGTCGCCGGTAATGATTTTGTAGATTGGGTCAATGATAATGGCAATGTAGTTTTTCTTAGTCGCCCGCCGGATCAACTTCGGTGCCAGCTTGTCCATGGGTATGGACCTGCCGCGCAGATTCCAAATATCAATGTTATTCACATTAGCCGGCGGCCATCCCAGGGACGTATAGACGTCCTTGAAGCGATGCAAACAGCTTGCCCTGTCTAGTTCCAAGTTAACGTACATAACGCGCCCCTTGGTGCAAGGGAAGCCCATCCACTGCTTGCCTTCCGCTATAGCCGCGCACATTTCTATTAGCATGAACGATTTGCCAGCTTTAGACGGACCAGCAATTAGCATTTTATGCCCCTGGCGCAGCATTCCGTCAATGAGAGGAGGCGCCAGCTCCGGCAGGCTGTCCCAAGTGTCTTGCAGGCTTTCCGGATCCGGCAGCTCATCGTTCACCGCCTCGATCCACTCTTGCCATTCCTGAAAATTTTTCTTGCCGATGTTCACATCCACTAAATACTGCTTTTGTCCGTTGCGCATAATTCCTGGCATCCGCGACAGACGAGATGGATTGCGGTTTTGGCTGTCAATCTCAAGGCCATTTTTGCGGCAGACCGTATAAAGGTAATCAACTCGCTTGCGGTATTCTGCGTAGTCGCTGGCGTCGATCCGGACAATGGCGTGCAGGCTTTTCTTGCCGCTATGCACCAGGCAGGCCACGGGCAACTCTAGCGTGCGGATAATTTCATTTTGCTTTTCAATCTCCATGCTGTCTGATTCAACCAACGCAAAACGAAATTCCGTTACATTGTCGTTTTTCACGCCCTTGCCATCCAGCGGATTGAAGCGGATCCACGCGCCGCACTCTTCCTTGTAGTCGCCTAGCACGCTGCCAATGTCGCCGCCGCAGCCATTCAGTTTTTCGATTAGCTCGCCAGCAGTTCTGTCACAGTTCCCTTTAGTTGGTAAAAACCGACCTTCCTTTTCCCATGAGTCTGTAACATATCCCACATTTTCCGTACTCTCGAACAACGTTTCCAAGTACAAGACCAAGTCTTTGATTGGCTTCCAGTCTTTTGGCTCGTTCAGCTCCTTGCCTTCAATCCAGTTCTTATCCACCATGACGAGCTCGTCGTGATTCCCAATAATATCGTCCCATCCTAGCTCGTAATCGTTGCGCTCTGGACGCCAGCCGTTCTGCTTGGCCATATCAACAACCGACGCGCCAGTAACCGGCGAACTCGATCCATTAAACGAACCCCATTTTTTGAAGCATTCTCCGCTGCGGTACCGCCCGGCATCGCGCCGGCTCCATTCGTCCCAGTGAGCTGCCGTGTAGCCTTCATGCTTTAACGCCATGCCTACGTTTACCCACGTAGAGTAATCAAGCGTTGCAGGATCGATATATTCGAGCAGAGGAATTAAATTCATTGATGTGTCTACCATCCGAAGGGCCCTCCTGACAATTCATGATTGTCTTTAAATTCAGCCGGTTTAATGCCTGCGGGTATCTTCCAGTTATTACCCGCGATACGGTCAATAAGGCTTTTGGCGGTGGCAAATTGCCACGTTCCTACATGCTGGAACCCTCTGCTTTCTAGGAAACGAATTTGCTTTGGCGTAGTAAGGCCTGAATCTCGCCGTGTTTGGAGGCGTTCGAGCAGTTTCGTGGCCTTGCCGGCGTTGTCGATCTCGTCCGGAAAGATACCGTACTTCTCCAATGCTTTCACCTGATTGTCACTAGCCGGAGCGCATTCCCAGCCGAATGCCGGCACATAGCCAGATAAGTCTTCAGCTTGGATGGACATTTCAAACTGCAGCGGATCCACGAGCTTGCGCTTGCGCTTTTTCATTTCCGCCAGTTTTTTGGCCAACGCTTCTTCTCTAGCTGCTACAACATCTTCGGCCGCGCCTTTTTCCGTTTCTTCTAGGTCCAGCGGAACCGATGACTCTTCAAATTTCTTTGTCATCTGCTGGGCTACTTCTTCATTTTGCGCAATTAAATGCGCCGGCCGACAAAGTTCGTGTCGTTCTGTCAGCCACAAGAAGTCCAAAATTAGCAGATTCTCTTTTCCTTCAAAAAGACGGGTACCGCGCCCGATGCACTGATAATAGAGGCTGCGCGATTTTGTTGGCCGCAGCATCACGATGCAGTCCACGCTGGGACAATCCCAGCCTTCTGTTAGCAGCATCGAATTGCAAATAATGTCGTATTTGTCTTGCTCAAAGTCTTTCAGAACCCTTGCCCGGTCTTCGCTGCTGCCGTTGACCTCGGCTGCCCTGAATCCGTTGGCGTTCAAAATGTCGCGGAACTTTTGAGATGTTTTGATTAAAGGGAGGAACACAACCGTCTTCCTCCCTTGGCAATACTGCTTCATCTCTTGTGCGATTTGGTGTAAGTACGGATCCAGTGCCGTATCCAGGTCGCCGGCCTTAAAATCTCCTGACTGCATTCCTACGCCGTTTAAGTCCAGCTTCAGCGGAATCGTCTGCGCCTGTATCTTGCACAGGTATCCTTCTTTAATGGCTTTGGCCAACGTGTATTCGTACGCCAGGCTTTCAAAATACTGGCCCAGGTTCTTCATATCGGACCGATCCGGCGTAGCGGTTACGCCCAGCACCCTTGCTTCTTCAAAGTGCCGCAGCACTCGCAGATAACTGTCTGACATAACGTGGTGGGCTTCGTCGATGATAATGGTTTGGAAGAAATCTTTGGGAAATGATTTGAGTCGTTTTTCCTGCATCATGGTCTGCACGCTGCCAACAACAATCCGGAACCAGGAACCGCGGCAGGTGTTCTCCGCCTTTTCCATGGCACACTGCAAGCCGGTGGAGGTGTTGATCTTATTCGCGGCCTGATCCAACAGCTCTCCGCGATGCGCCATAATCAACACCCTATCTCCTGACCGTACGCAGTTCTCCGCGACCTTGGAAAAAACAATGGTCTTGCCGGCTCCAGTAGGAAGCACGAGCAGGGTTTTAAGGTTCCCCTTGGCCCATTCTGCAAAAATTGCATCTCGTGCTTTCTCCTGGTACGGTCTAAGCTGCACTAGAATTTACCGGGTTGAAAGGTGCTTGGCGCAGTAGCTGGTTCAAGGAACTTTTTGACTTCGTTGTAAGTATTGCCGTTGTATTCTCTGGTGCCGATCTTCGCCCGGCCCTTGGCGCCGATTACTTTCGGCCAGTTCATTTTGAGAGTTTCGCCGTGCTTCTTCTGCCCAATGGCAACAAAGAACGCGCTAACCATACCCTCGGTACGGCTATGCAAGAACAGATTGTGATTCACTAATGCCGTTCCCTGTGGCGTTACGATTTCCAGCTTTAGCTTTGCCTGGTTGCACGGAGGAAGTTTTTCGCCGCCGCCGTAGCGGGCGCGTTCAAATTCCTTTACGCTAAATTCATACTCACCATCCGGCAAGGTAATATAACTGGCACTGTCTTGGGAAATCTCATCTTCCCAACCAAGTTCACGCTCATCGGCCACCGGAGTAGAAGTTCCCAAAGTATCAAACATATTCGACATAGTATTTTGCTCCTTTAAAATCAATTTTTATTTAAAACGGGCGACTTTCTTGAATGGATCCAAACACCTGGCCCCATGCCCCCACCAGTACGCCATCAATAAAAGCAGGGTCATAATTGGCAATCGGCGTATCTAGAGGATAGTATCCCTTGCTGGCAACAACGTTCTTAATTTCTTCCGTAGAAACGCTGTTGGCTGTCATGAGATCTTGCAACGCTTTGGGAATTTGCTCTCCGGAATCTACCGGCGCAGCTGCTTGCTGCGCTACCGATTGTGGCGGCTCCTTGGCTGCTGGTTCTTCCTTGGGAGGAGTAGGCTCGGCGGCAGGTGGAGCGGTTGGCTCACTTCGTTGCGGCTGCGGTTCTTCCCGAGGAGGTTGCGGTTTAGCCGGTGGCTCCGGCGCTGCATGGATGACTGCTGCCGGCGCTTGGGCTGTTTCGTTCGGGATGCAATTTGCGATGCTGGAATAAGCCAAGGGCAATTCGGTAGCCAAATCATGTCTGTTTTTTGCGTCCCATGACGGATGATGCGTTGTGAAAAGGACGCGCTCGCCGCCATTAGCCTTTCTTTTTTTATTCTCCGTGGTAACCACAAACGTTTTGTAGTTCGCGAACAGGACCATATCGGCCCATTCCTTGACCAGTGCTGATGTTTGTGAGCCGGTCTTTTTCCCTAGCTTCAGCTCGTACCGGTCATAGCTGCCGGCTTCGTCTGGCTGTTCAAATTTACGCAGTTGCGCATGTGCCGTAAGGACCACGTTGACCCCAACGTCAATCACGTCCTGGAGCAAATTCAGTAGCCGGCCAAACTCTTCTTGCACAAACACATAGCCCTTGCCATACCCAAAGTCCTCAATGCCTTTTTTCTGATGCATTGCGCAGATAGATGCAGTGCAAAGCTGCTCTGCCCAATCGATGGTATCAATGATTAAGGTCTTGCAGCAGCCAGGTGTTTTCTTCACCTCCATGACCTGGTTGATTAACATTTGCCAGCTAGTCGGCCGCGGCAGCCGCGCCACGTTCATGAGATTGGTACTGCCTTCCGTATCAATGAAAAGCGGCTCGGGAAAATCTGACGCAAAAGAAGATTTTCCAATACCTTCCGGGCCGTAAAGTACGACCTTTTGCGCCTTAACTACAATTCCGCGCGTTATATTAAGCGCCATAAACAGCGTCCCTCCTTTTAGTCTTCAACCCGGACATGAGCAAGAGCAAATTCAACAAGCTGGCACGACACCTTGCTAAGTGGCTGGTTGGCTTCGTCTGCAAGAGCCTTGACCCGGGTGTGCAGCTCATTTGATACTTTTAGCGGTTTCATATAATCTTCAGCGCTGAAATTATCGCGCTTAATAACTAAAACATCATCAATTAGAATTTACCCCTTTCCCAATTAGTGGCCGGCGCCGGCGCGGTCGGTTCCGCGTCCGGAATATCTTCCCCTTTAACATAGCCGTCTTCGATGATGATGCTGCATTCATCGGACGAACTAACCCGAGTAGCTATAATCTGCAGGCCTTCCTGCTCTACCCACTTGCCAAATTCATTAATGGTATCCAGGTCCATTTGCTCGAGCTTGTCGATCAAGACAAAGCCGCAATTCGGATTGAGCTTACGAACAATCGCGGTGGCCACTTTCAGTTGTTCCGCGCCGCTCATGTTGTCCCATTTGTAGCCGTTATAAACCAGCTCGCCATTGTCGACGGAAAGTCCAGGGAGTGGCAGCGGCGCTGTCTTTAGAAGATCTAGGCGCTCTTGGCGAATCTTTTCAACTTCTGCAGTAAGCTCGCCGTATTGCTTTTGGTAGTCCTCCGCGTCGATTTCGGCTTTTTCCTTGTCGTAATTAGCCCGGACCTTAACATTGATCGCGTCAATATTGGCGATGCTTTCCTCAAGCTCTGCCGTGCTTTCGTCGACAAGCTCCGCTGCTGATTTTTGAGCGGTGGCCAAGTCGCTCAGCGCAACCTGATAGGACGAATTTGTCTGCGCCAACTCTTCCGTTAGCCGCTCCACCTTTGCTTTTAGAAACTCAACATTCTTGGCAATTTCATAAGACTGCTGGCGCTTTCTGGCGTTATCGCCATTCTTGGCCAAAATATCCTGCTGCTTTTTGATAAGCTCCGACGCCGAAACAAGTTCCTTGGGCGCTTCCGGATAGCTGGTCATTTCCGCAGCAAACTTCTTTTTCTGGTCCGCAATGCGGCCGATTTCCGTTCGCCGGTTATATAGCTGCGCTTCCTGGGTATCGAGTGCATGGAGCTTGTCCCCAACGCCGATGATTTGCAGCAAAATGTTGGCCTTTTCCTTATTGCTGGAACTCAAGAACTTGGGAAGGTTCAGCGCCAATTCTTCCACAAACTCATTCAGCAGCTGCTGGCCGCTTTTATTTCCCTGCGGGTCGATTACCTTGAGAGAACTATTTACGCCCTTACGTTCGACTACCAGGCCGTTTGTCAGCTCTACATGCAAGATTGGGTCAACCATGGACCCTTTACGCTTGGGAGTAGATGGCTTATGCTTGTCGCCGCCAAGAGCCCACGCAATGGCATCTAGTACCGATGTTTTGCCCTGGCCATTTTTACCGCCAATGATTGTCAAGCCGTTTTGCGCTGGTTCAATCTTTACCGCTTTTACGCGCTTTACGTTCTCAACCGAAAGAGTATTGATTTTAATCATTTAGAGCTCCTTTCACTTAAAAACAACGGGGATTCCAACAAATTGAGCTATATCAACTTCCATTTTGCAGCCTTCGGATTCTTGCCAATTCCCATGAACCCACAGTTCGTCACATGCAAGCAGCAAACTCCGACAATATGCTAATACGACTTCTTGCGGCCCTGTGGGATCTACAAAGCTAAAGGCATGCAATGGGCTTACCGGCAATACTTCGCCTTGCTGGTGGAGCTTCTGGCAAATCTGAGTGACCTTTTCCATGTTCCTTTTCACATCCCCGCGAAGTGGGTGCACAATATATACTTTTTTCATTCGTTTTCTTCCGTGAGATAAGACGCTGCCATGTCGGCCAGGTGAAGCACTACGGCCAGTGGATATTTCTTTTGCGCCGCAGAGAGCGCCGCCGATCCGTTCCAACCGCCTCGGCCCGCATCATCATAGCCGCCCATGTGCCAGCGTATGGCAATGATTTCTTCCATCGTTGGTCTAATGAAGGCCTGAAGCATAATGACCGACTTTTCTCCGTGACCTAGCGGGTACGAATCGTCAACGGTGTAATAAGGAACCTGCTTCCAAACGCCGTCTTCTTTGACATTGCGCGTGCTGACCGTATAAAAGTTAGCCTTGCAAAGATCGTGCAGCAGTGCGCATATAATGGCCGTTTCCTGTTCGTAGTCATCAAAATACAGATCCATCAGCTTAATTAGGTTTTCATATACAGCGAGGCTGTGCCTTAATAGACCGCCTTCGCAAGCGCCATGGTGCTGCGTTGAGGCTGGCGCCGTAAAAAAATCCGATTCGTTTTCTAGCCATCTGATTAATTCCGGAATCCCGGAGCGATTTACACTGGACAACAACTCAATAAATTTCTGTTTCATATTTTCGTTAGTCATCATCCGCCTCCGTATCCGCCGGCGCCGCATCAGTAGCGGCCTCAACCTCTAGATCTACAGTTACGCCCAGAAACCGCAGCTTAATGTATTGCACCAGGGTCACATACTGTTTACCGAAGTCGCTTTCGCCATGGTGTTTTGCAACTGCTGCTTCAAACTCTTCTAGAGAGCCACGGAAGCAGCCGCGCGTGATTTCGATATTGTTTTGCTTAGTAGTATATGCAGTGAGTGTTCCGTCTTCAGAGCCGACATTTGAGAACCAAGCAACGTGCTTGCATGAAAGCACCCGAGCATCGCCGTACACCCAAGCATCGCCGGACACCAGAGCATCGCCGGACACCAGAGCATCGCCGGACACCCGAGCATCGCCGTACACCCGAGCATTGCCGGACACCAGAGCATCGCCGTACACCCAAGCATTGCCGGACACCAGAGCATCGCCGGACACCCAAGCATTGCCGTACACCCAAGCATTGCCGGACACCCGAGCATCGCCGGACACCCAAGCATTGCCGGACACCAGAGCATCGCCGGACACCAGAGCATCGCCGTACACCCGAGCATTGCCGGACACCAGAGCATCGCCGTACACCCAAGCATTGCCGGACTGTTCAAGATTCTCTTCCTTTTCTACGAAGCCGCCGAGTTCGCCAGCTTCAATATCACCAAAGGAAACCAGGGCCTTAATCCGGAACAATGTACGCCCAAACCACAGTTTTGTTTCACTAGTCAATTCATATTTTTTCACGGTGCATGACCTCCATTTTTTAATTGACGCTTACCATAGGTAAGTGTGCTGAACGAGATACCAGGCACTTGTAACAAACAATTTTGCGGCCAGACATGTGATAGGAATCATGAGCTTGCATCTGCTTCCCGCAGCATTCACAACGGATTTGGCGAACTCTTCTCATAGCAGCACCCCCGTCATTTCTTCGATGTCCAGGCGGTACCGCGCTGGCAGTTCGATGCCGGCGGCAGTGAGGGCTTTGCGTATAGCGCCGCAGCCGATCCTGAAAGAATTGCCCTTGGTTCTTAGTTCAAATCCTTTCGGGTCACTGGCAACGAGCAGCCCTGTCAGATCGGGCTTAAATTTCAGCACGTACCGGAGCTGCAGGTCCATTTCGCAGTTCCGAATTAACACGTCACCGTCTTTATTGACCACCAACTCAGCAAGTTTCTCCGCTGGGCTGAATACCAGCGTGTATTCGTCGGTTGGCGCTGGCGTATCGCCTCTTGCCAGGCCCGTCTGCAAAAACAATTCGTTGTTCTGTTTGATATTGGCGGCAATTTCTTCCGCGGTTACGCCTTCCAAAAGATCGACCCGTCCCGGAGGCATCGGCTTGGCAAACTCAGCCTCAAATTCTTCGTTTATGACAGCTGGTTTGCGCTCCTCAATGGCTGGTTCTTCTTTACCCAACTCAGCCATGACTTCTTCTGCCATTTTCTTTGCGTCGATTTTGTCTTCAGCGGCTTGTATCGCCTGTGCCACTGAATCCGGTTTTAGCTTGATTCCGCATTTTTTGAGTTTGTTATATACGGTGGCCTGTGAGCAATCGAACCCATGCGCTATTTCGGCAGCGCTTAATCCAGCTTCTGCGCAATTCATAAGTCGCTTTGGTGTAATGCACTTTGGTTCCGATTGCTTATAGTTTGCCGCCGCCGTATGCAAGCAGAACAGTTCTGGCCGATCCACGGCTTCCGCGAATGTCATGCGGCGCTCGGTTGGAGTACTGTTTGCGGGCGGCACAATCAACTCAGTTTTTTGAATGCCGCCTTGATGGAATTTACGCCCTGCTCCAGGGCAACGAGGTTGATATGCCATTACCAAACCCTCCATATCTGCAAAGTGAAGTACACAAACGCTACCAAAATAACTTTCCCGAACACGGAATCAATCCGATCTGCTCGATTGGCCCGGTCCCGCAGCAGCCAGAGATTAAACCGTTGGCTTGCCATTACAGGACGCATGCGGTATGATTGAAGTTGAATTAGGTTTCCTTTGGACTCTTCAGCGTTGCCGCGCTGGGGGGTCTTTTCATTTGCCTGCATTTTTTACCACCCCACACTCAGATATTTCATCAGCAGTAATTTGACTTCTTCCAGCGTGAGATCTTCGCCGTACTCACCATCCGTAGACCACCACCGGCCTACGCTTACAGAGCCGACACGAATTACCGCGTTCCACTCGTCATAGCGGAAAAAGATTCGTAGGGAATCTTCGTACTGCACCATGTTTGTGGCTTCAAACTTCGCGAAATCAGGTTTCATGATGCGACCTCCTTCTTCCCAACATCGACAATCTCAACCACGCGAATTTCTACCCCTTCACGTTCGCCGATAATGCGGGCCAACGTGTCGAATAATTTTTTAGGATCGACTTTATCGCCTGGCATGTGGTTCGCCTCCTTTCTTGCAGGAATACTTCTTTTCAAAAAGAAATATTTACAGTTATACCAACTTACGGGAGGTGTCCTTGTGGACGAGAATTATCGCAAATCATTAGAAGCAATGCTCTTACATGTCGAAAGAATCAATGCTGCCGCAAGCCAGTTTTCTAACCTTTCTCAACAAATGGATTTTGCACGTCGAGTTGCTGATACAACCAAAAACCTAAAAGTACTTAAAGTACCGCAACGAGAATGGATGTCCATGCTTCAAGCCGCAGAGCAGATGAAGCCTTTTCTGGCTTCTCAACACGCCACTTTGTTAACCCAAATGCCACTAGCTACATCTCCAGCCATAAGACAAATACAAGAATTTGCTTCTCGCTTTCAATTAAACCAAGCAACAGAAACTCGTAAATTACTAGAAGTTTTAACTCGCATCCCTGCCCTTACCCAGCTTTACTCAAACATGCAAACTCCAGACAACCTACTACAAGATAGCTGTAGCGTTCTGGACAACCTTATATTTTCCGATGTTTTAATGGACAAATTTGAAAAATATGAAGTTGAAGATGTGTCTGTTGAAATTGATGAAGGTTTTTCGTCTGCAATTTTCGAAACCTTAAAATCATGTTTTCCTTCTTTGGAAATTCCAATAAATTTACCAGTTCTTACTCTTTCGCACGCATTAACCATAATTGCGATTGTGATTAGTGTGTATGGTGCATATTTCTCGTATCAATCCTCACAAGAAACGAAACTATATCGCGAGAAAGTAATTGAACTATTAGAAAAACAAGCTAGCATCCAAGAGTATTCAACTTCCCATCCAGCGAGCCAACCAAATACAGTTAACAATGAGCCAGTAAAGAAACTCACTGATCCAATTAGCGATTAAATGTCGTGAATAGAATAGGCTTAACCCCATAAGCGTTAGTGACGACGCCCACAGTAAAACCTGATCGATGGTAGCTCTTTTTTTGAGGTAGGCATTTTCTTTTTCCAACTCCGCGATTTTTTGCTCGTTGTCCATGATCACGCTCCTTTCTTCTTTTTGACACAAATCGTGTCATTGTGATTTAAAAAAAATTTCTTCAACAGTAGTACCGTAGTACGCTGCCAACCTGACTTTGATTTCATCGCGTGGTATTCTTGCGCCCAGCTCATACATAGTAAGAGCCGATTTACTGATACCGCAAGCGGACGCAACCGCAAGGCGCCTTTCACCGCCGCGCAGCTCCACTAGACGTTCTGCAATTGTTTTGTGATTAGTCATGTGGCATCCTCCTTTCTTTTTAGTCACATTTCGTGTCTAAATTAATATTAGCATGAGGATAATAGCATGTCAACACACAACGTGACAAATTTTTATTGTTTTCCATCACGTATCGTGATATTATAAAACAAAAAGGATGATGCGACGTGGCATTTAATGAAAGAATAAAAACCTTGAGACTCGAGAAAAACCTTACACAGGACGAACTTGCCAAAGCTACGGGATTAAGCCGCAGCGCCATCGGTATGTATGAGTCTGGAAGTAGAGAGCCTAACTTTGAAACATTGGAAGTGCTTGCCGACTTTTTCAATGTTGATATGAACTATCTTTTAGGAAGAAGTGAAATACCAAATCGCCCCACCTACTACCTCGACCCGGAAGTCGCAGAGCTTGCCGATCAGCTCCACAAGAATCCGGGAATGCGCATCTTGTTTGATGCCAGTAAAAAACTAACTAAGGAAGACATCCAGTTTGTCATGGATATGGTCAGCCGTATGAAAAAGGATGATGGTCAGTGAATATAATTGTCCGGTACCAAGACCTGCCCTGCAGGGTTAAGGCGTTCTCCACAGCAAACCTAGACGGTACATACACCATTGTTATAAACTCTCGCCACAGCTACTTAGAACAACGCAAGGCCTTCGCCCACGAAGTCCAGCACATCCACGGCGGAGACCTTGAGAATATTGATATGCATTGCGACTTGCTTGAGGCCATGGCTCACGCTCGCCTGGCTCAAGTAGGATAAAATAAAAAAGGCCCCTCGGTGCTACCAACACCGAAGAGCCTCAGCGTACAACCAACCCAATAAGGTCAATCGCACACCAGCAATATTATTATAGTCGATTGACCTCCAGAAAACCACTTATTTTGAAGGAGGTCTATTTTTTATGCCCAAAATGATTAGAACGGCCCTCTACGTCCGGGTTAGCCACGAAGAGCAAGTCATGCATGGCTACTCTGTAGAGGCCCAAAAACAGGCCTTAACTGAGTATGCAAGGAAGAACAACCTGCACATTGTTGATTACTATGTAGACGAAGGACAAACAGCAAGAAAATCTTATAAAAAGCGCAAGGAATTTATACGTCTTATGGACGACGTGAAGGTTGGCAATATCGACATCATACTGTTTATCAAACTTGACCGCTGGTTCCGCAATATCCGAGATTACTATAAAATCCAGGATATTTTAGAAAAGCACAAAGTAAACTGGAAAACCATCTTTGAAAACTATGATACCACTACGGCATCTGGGCGGCTGTACATCAACATTATGCTTTCTGTCGCTCAAGATGAAGCAGACAGAACCAGCGAACGCATCAACTTTGTTTTTGAAAACAAAATTAAAAATGGTGAAGTTATTACCGGAACTACCGCTATCGGCTACAAGATTGAGAACAAAAAATTAGTCATCGTGCCCGATGAAGCGGATCTTGTCCGCGAAGCATTTGATTACTACTTACTCCACCAATCCGTGCGACTTACAATGAAACATTTGAATGAAAAATACAACAAGCGAATGCAGTACGTTACCGTGAATCGCATCCTCCACCGCAAGCAATACACCGGAGAACACCGCGGGAATAAACATTTTTGTCCGCCAATTATTGATAGCGAAGTATTTGAAAAGGCTCAATCACTGTTAAAAGCAAATATCAGAACTACTCGCGAAAGAATTTATGTCCATATTTACTCTGGATTGCTAAAGTGTCCTCTTTGCGGTCGCAGAATGACTGGCGCAGCAATGAAGCCGCGCCACATACTGTACATGACCTATCGATGCAATGGTAACTATAAAAACAGTGTATGTGGCTTTAACCGCATGATTAGAGAGGAAACAATAGACGACTACCTACTCACGCACGTTGAAGAACAAATCCAAGGGCTACTTGCCAGCTGTGAGGTAAAGCAAAAGCCATCTCTTTCTTTAGTCTCAATAGCCGGAGAACGCTCAAAAATTCGCAGCAAACTCGAAAAACTAAAGGACCTATATTTAGACAACTTAATAGACAAAAACACGTACAGGCGTGATTATGAGGACCTGACAGCAAGGCTGAGCAAACTAGACAAAATAGATCGACCGGAGCCAAAGCGAATTAATGTATCTGCACTAAAATCATTTCTTGCGAAAGACATTAAGACCATTTACCACTCCATGAGCCGCGAAGAACGGCAAATGCTCTGGCACGGAATCATCAAAGAAATCCGCTTTGACCCAGAAACACTGGAGCCGCAGGTAACATATCTTTGATATTACTAATTTTCTTTACCGGTCGGACCGCAGATTAATATGATTCCTTGGGGTTTTTGATAGAGCAACCGGTAACGTTGCAAAGCATCTTTGCTGAAACCCAAGGTTTCTATATTCTGTCGCATGCCCCGAAAGGGCAAAATGCGCAGTACCGCCTTTTCCCCGCCCTGCACAGGCAAGGTAGATACGCGCACATCCACGTCCTGATTCTCTTTCTGTACCCGCCAGCGTCCGTCTTGAGGCAAGCGCTTTTCGGCAATATCCATTGCGCTCAACAACTTGATGCGCGATAAAACCGCAGCCTGCATTTCTAGCGGTAACAGCTCTTTTTCGCGAAGCATGCCGTCGATTCGGAACCTCACCCGCAGCCCCTGCGTCACAGGTTCAATATGAATATCACTAGCCCTTTCCTGCAGAGCCTGCTGCAATAACGCATCTACCAGTTGAGGCACCGGCAGCATAGCCAGCTCTTTCGGTTTCTCAGCGCGAAACTGCCTTGATGCCAACGCGCCCTCTCGCACCGCCACCGCCTCCTTTATTTAGAAATTCGCAAACATAGAAAAACGGCGCTTTGCAGCGCCGTTAGCGAATCGTTCTCTAAAATAGCGGTTCTCTAATTAAAAGCGCTTTAAAAAGCGATCTCGTTCTAACCCGGCCCGGACTCCTGCAAAAAGTCATGCAGCTTGGCGTAAAACACCTCGCGCGGCGCCGTTTGGCCTGTCCACAGCTCGAAGGCCAGCGCTCCCTGCTCTGCCAGCATACCCTCTCCGGTCACGGTCCTGTGTCCACGTCTGGCCGCCTCCTGTAAGAAAGCCGTCTGCAAAGGCCGATAGACAATATCACAGCAAACAGCGTCGTTCTTCAGGCGCTCCCAAGAAATATCCGGACACTGCCCCAGCGACTTGCCAGCCATACCTAAAGAAGTGCATTGCACAAGCAAATCGCATTCTTCCAGCAACGCTCCTGCTTCAGCCGCTGCCCCAAGAGAAACCACACGCCCTTGCTTACCGGTTGCCGCTTCCAGCCAATCCGCCTGCTCCGGCCGCCGAGCCGCCACAGCTATACTTGCTGCACCAGCCTCCGCCAGTCCCGCCGCAACCGCCCGCGCCGCGCCGCCTGCTCCGAGAAGCACCACGCGCCGTCCCTGCACTGCCACCTGCCTTCTGGCCAAGGACGCCGCAAAACCAGGAGCGTCGGTATTGTACCCTTTCGCGCGTCCTTCCTGAAATACAAGGGTATTCACAGCGCCAATGCGCCGAGCCATTTCATCTAGTTCATCCACAAAAGACATGATCTCCACCTTGTGAGGCACCGTAACGTTAGCCCCGGCAAACCCCAAGGTAATTAAAGAGTTGATGGCATTGCCAATCTTAGCCGGCTCCACAGCCAACGGCACATAGGCGGCATCAATTTGCAACGCTGCAAAAGCAGCGTTTTGCATAGCCGGGGAAGCCGTATGCCCCACTGGCCAGCCAAGAAGCCCGTACAATTTCGTATGACCAGTTATCGTTGTCATGCTCTGCTCCAGCCTTTCTATGTCTTTTTATGTTTTCTTCTGCAATGATTTCACATTTCCTGCCCCTGTCAGCAAAAGAAAGGACTCTTTTCATCTTGAGATATTTGGACAAATGTGGTACTCTCAGGCCGTACCTATCAAGTCCCTCGAAAGGAGCCAGTCATGCAAGCCATCGTTAATGGCCGCCTGGTCACCACCGATTCCATACTCTCTCAATGGGCCCTAATATTCCATCATTCCCGCATTGTAGCTCTCCTGCCGCAGCAGAACCTGCCCTCCGATATGCCTTTCATTGATGCTGCCGGACTTTATGTTTCCTCCGGCTGGATTGATGCTCATCTTCATGGCTGCGGCGGTTGCGATGTTATGGATGCTCTGCCGAAGTCCGTAGATACGATCAGCCTTCTGCTGGCTTCTCAGGGAGTTACTTCCTTTTTACCTACAACCATGACCATGGACTGGCAGCGAATTGAAGCCGCCTTGCAAAATTTGAGTCAAGCTTCCTGGCCAGGGGCCTGCTCGTTAGGCTGCCACCTGGAAGGGCCGTTTCTCAGTGCTATGCGGCAAGGTGCACAAGCGCCGCAACATCTGCGTTCTTTTGATTTTTCCCTTCTCAAGCCTTATCTAAGACAGCTGCGTTTGCTTACGATAGCCCCTGAAGAGCCCGGCGGTTTGGATTTCATTTCCCGCTGCTGCGACGCCGGCCTCATTGTCTCTATCGGCCATAGTAACGCAACCTACGAAGAAGCCTGCCAAGCCTTTGCTGCCGGCGCCTCCCATCTCACTCATACTTTCAATGCTTTGCCGCCCCTGCATCATCGTCAGCCAGGCGTCATAGGAGCTGCGTTAGATCTTGAGCATGTATATTGCGAAATCATAGCTGATAATCTCCATGTTCATCCAGCTATGCAACGTCTTCTCCTGCGCCAAAAAGGCGTAGACCGCCTGCTGCTTGTAAGCGACTCCATGCGAGCCGCCTTGCTTGGCGAAGGTCGCTATGATTTGGGCGGACAAACAGTCAACGTAAGCGACGGCGCCGCTCGTTTAGAAAATGGCGCTCTTGCTGGCAGCATTACTTCTTTGCCCCAAGAACTGCGAAATTTCCAAGTGACAACCGCCCTCTCTTTGCCAGAGTTACTGCGCACCGTAACAAGCACCGCCGCCCAAAGCGTCGGCGCATTCGCAACAAAAGGCAGCTTAACCCCTGGCAAAGATGCCGATTTTGTTCTTTTCCATGATGATTTTACGGTTGAAGCAACTTATGTAGCCGGCCGCAGCGTATTCCACCGAAACGCTGACTGTTGCGCATCTCAGCATCCACTAAACTATACATAAACAAAGGAGTTGTCTGCATGTTTTCTTTCTTGCAACGCAATGCCAAATCGTTTCAACTGCATGCCCCGGCTCCGGGCAACGTGCTTCCCTTAGCCAATGTTCCTGACGCCGCTTTTGCCGGAAATCTCCTCGGTGAAGGTTTCGCCGTCGAACCAGAGGGACATCAAATTTTCTCGCCTTGCGACGGCACTATCGCCTTGATTGCCCCAACCAAGCACGCTATCGCGCTCATAACGGAGAACGGCCTGGAAATCCTCGTCCATGTCGGCTTAGATACAGTGGAACTTAACGGCGAAGGCTTTGAAATTCATGTGCAAGTCGCTCAAAAAGTTAATAAAGGAGAACTACTGCTCTCCTTCGATCCCCGCGTACTGACGGCGCATAATAAATCTTCTATTACACCGGTTGTAGTTACCAACAGCGCCAGCAAAGTACAAAAAGCCGTTTTTTCCACCAACGCCGACGCGAAAGCCCCTTGCTGCCTGACATTAAAATAAAAGAGTAGACCTGCTCTTAGTCCAATTAAATCTGGAGACGCAAGAAACCCTCGATCCCTGGGTTCCTTAGAGCTCCAGATTTTTTTATTTTTCTCCGTTACCTTTTTCTCTTAGAAGCGTTTATATAAGCAAAGGAGTTGATATACATGTCAAAAATAATCAAAACGTTCTGTTCCCTCGCTTTGTTTGTCGCGTTGCTTGGTCCCACCGCATTGGCTGCAGAAGTCTCTTCAGCCACAGAAGTTCAGGTAAGCGGCGTTTACCAGGAGGAAATTGCGCCGGATGTCGTCTACATCAACTTGGGTACGCTGACCGAAGCCGACACCGTAGGCGCAGCCCAAAGCAAAAATGCGGAAATATCCTCCAACGTCCAACAACAGTTAGAACGCATCGGCATCAAGACGGAACATATAAAGACCACCCAATACACAGTAACCCCGCTCTACAAAAATGATGACAGTCGTCGCAACTATGTAATTAAAGGATACCAGGCCACGAACAGCATCACGGTAACCACCACGCCGGACAAAGCAGGTGAAGTGATCGACACCGCCCTTACTGCCGGCTGTAACCAGGTAAATCATCTGCAATTTGGCAAAAAAGATGATGACGCTGTTAAAAACGCCGCTCTAGCGCAAGCCGTACGCAATGGTCTCAATAAGGCCAATGCCATTGCTGACGCCTTGAACAAACGCGTTGTCCGAGTTAAAACTGTCACGGAAAGCGGCATCAGCGTTCAAAGCCCAGAATCCTCCAACCGGATGTACAGCCTTAAAGCCCTGGGCGATGCAACGCCGTCTACGCCGATCTCCGCAGGCCTGCTAAAACTGAACGCCACCGTCCACTTAGTGGTCGAATTGGACTAAAAATTGAAAACTCATAAGAAAATAAAGGAGGGCTGTGGAATTTTCCACAGCCCTCCTGCCTTCCCAGTAAGAGCATTCCTTTAAGAAAGCACGGTTGAAAGACGAAACAACGAAGGTTCAATTGTTTTTTGGCACGTTACCGCATCTTTCAGCGATACGGAACAAATCGTTCCCGTACGATAGCCAAACATAATATTAGACAGTCCCTGTAAAAGCGCCAACACAGCCTTTTCCGCCAAAGCGCTAGCCAACAGCCGATCCATGGCCGTAGGCGAACCGCCGCGCTGAATATGTCCCAAAATGGACACCCTGGTCTCAAAATTTGTCTCCTCGGCAATGACCTTGCCGATTTCTATAGCGCTCCCAGCGCCTTCTGCAACAACGATAATGCTGTACTTTTTGCCGCAATCCCGCGAGGCGACAAGCTGCTTGCATATGTCCTGGAGATCATACTCCATTTCTGGAATTAAGATATGTTCCGCCCCGCCGGCCAAACCGGTAGTCATCGCAATCCAACCGGATTTACGCCCCATTACCTCCACAACAATGACGCGGCGATGCGCCGAAGCCGTATCTCGCAGTTTGTTAATCGCATCCACCACCGTATTAATAGCGGTATCAAAGCCTATAGAATAATCAGTACCCCAAATATCGTTATCAATACTGCCGGGAAGGCCAACTACAGGCAGCCCCATTTCCGCCAACTTCATCGCGCCAGTCAAAGAGCCGTTGCCGCCGATAACCACCAAGCCTTCAATCCCTTTTTGACGTACATTTTCTATCGCTTTCCGCTGCCCTGCTTCAGTATGAAACTCCTCACAGCGAGCCGTACCCAAAAACGTACCGCCTCTCTGAATAATATCCCCTACAGAACGGGAGGTCAGCAGTTCCATTTCGCCCGCCAGCATCCCAGCATAGCCATTATAAATCCCCCAGACTTCCGCTCCTTCATGAAGCGCTACACGCACCACAGAGCGAATGGCTGCGTTCATTCCCGGCGAATCGCCACCGCTAGTCATTACTGCAATCTTTTTGAGCATGTCCTTGCCCCCTTGTCTTTTCAAGTCAATTTAATTTTATTATACCGTTTCATCAGAACTGTGTCACACTATTTTCAAATTTCTCCTCTCCAGACATAATTGTCTATAAAAAAAGAGTCAGCTTTCGCTAACTCTTTTTCCCTTACACATGGATAGTTATTTACTATATCCTTGTACGTAATCCGCGCCAAGAACTTCATATTTTTGCAAATCCAAAAGCAACTGCTCATGCGAGCCGTTACTTTCTTCCATGATTCTTTGAATCTGATAACGCCGATATCCCAAAAATGCTAACTTCTGTTGCATTTGTTGAATGCGATGATCCATTCTCTCTCCTCCTTTATGCGTGCTTCTGGTAACATGGTCGGGCTAAACCATTTCCTTTACCGAGACCATCTCACATTGCTACCAGTCACGACGAGAAGAGTTACAGCATCTGCTTCACGTTTTTTGGAAATTCCTGCTAATGATCTTGTTAAGAATATCATAGAACACAAAAAATTGCAAGAAAATAATTATCCATTTAGTATGAGAAGCCACTTGTGTTCATTTTCCTCATGCCCCCTTGTTAGTTTTTATTTTTTGTTCAACATTGTTTTTCATGGGTTGACTTTTGTCTTTTTCGATGATATTCTTTAACTAAGAAGAGTACCATTTGGTTCCAGCAACTGGGATGGAAGATCAAATCGTCCACTTCCAGCACTCTCGTCTGGCAGCTCTGCATCCTGAGCGGCAGGTAAGGCCGTCATACCAGCAGAGAAGGCGAGTCACAATGGTATGAGCCGTTGAAAGTACGACTCTTGCAGGAAAAGATCCAACAAGCAAATGCTTGCGGTGCTTCCCAAACGGCTGCAATCAGGATAAGAAAAGTAAGCCGGCAGTATGTTCACTGCCGGCTTACTTTTTATTTTGCGTTTTCTTTTTTATCTTCTTTTTTATCTTCTTTTTTATTCTTTTTTCCGTTCATTTCATTTTGCAGCATCTCGGCAGCAGCCAATACCGCTTTCTTGGTCCTGCCTCCAATAATAACATGGAACTGCGGCTTCCACCAAGAACCGCCAATCCTGCCAAAAAGAATATTGGCTTTAGGGTTCGCCGTGGATACCGTTTTTATGGATTTAGACAGGTGCCATTTAAGAAAGAAATAAATGGACAACGAAAATTCGGTCCGAAACGGATTTTGCACCCGATAGATTCGATTGTCCCCCTTAACTAACGTTTTAGCCGTAAGCTGCATTTGTCTTTCTTGTTGTCTCGGAAACTGCATATTGACTCTCCTTTTTAAAAATCTTTCATTGTTCCATTGTTTACAATTACACAATTTCGACCGTTTTTCTTTCCTCTATACAACGCAATATCCGCGTAATTCATGACCGCATCAATCGTTTCTCCTTTCTGCATCGCTGCAATCCCTAACGTCACTGTAACCTGTATATTGCGCTCTTCATCCCACAATCCAGTTTGAGCGATTTGTTCACGTACACCCTCTAGCAGCTGCTGCGCCTGCTCGCTAGTAGTTTCAGGCAGCAATACCAAGAATTTTTCCCCGCCCCATCTAGCAACAACATCCTGCTTTCTAAGAGAGCTTTTCAGCATACCGGCAACCATTAAAAGAACCTTATCTCCTACCTCATGACCATATTCGTCGTTGACTTTTTTAAAGAAGTCAACATCTGCAAGGGCTAAGGAAAAAGTGCAGGCTTCTTGTGAAAACTGCGCTAACTCTTCTTCAATTCGCTTTAGAATATAGCGCCGGTTATAAATTCCCGTAAGTTGGTCCGTCTTCGCTGCAAAATCCAGCTCATAGTTAACTTCGGCGCTATTTTCCTTGACCGCTTCCTGCTCTATTTTGAAACGCGATAATTCGGCTTCCATTTTTTGCAGTTCCACAGTTCTCTCTTGAAGTTTTTTCTCCAGCATTCGGTTGATCTGTTTAATTTTTTCTTCCGCCGCGTTTCTTCGTGAACGGTTAAGCAGCAGGTACAAAATAAAAACACTTGCGAAAAGAATTGCTCCACCGCTAAAGAGCCACCCTTCATAACGTTCCCAAAACGATGGCTCTTTATATTGTACCACACTATCTGCCGGTAAAAGAGCTTTATCAATATGCCATTTTTTTAATTCCCGCCCATCAAAGGCATACGTATTCAACGAAGGATCCTCTTTAAGATATTCTTCGCCTTTAAGAACAGCTATGCCTGCTCGGGCTGCTTCTTCCCCTGCGGCACTCCAGTTTCGCTGATATCCGCCTACAGTCCCTTCACCAAGAAGTGATGCATCCGTTGTATAGATCGGCCCTTTAGCCACTTGAGATAGTTCTTTTAAAACCTGATCCGAAGCATAGCGTTGCCCCGTTATATCCACAAGACAGCTTAAAAATAATACCGCACTATCTTCGCCGCCCTCTTCTACTTCAGCTACCATGGCCTCTCGAGAGAGATTGTTGGTAAATACTAGCTCCACCTGATCTTCATATTGACTTGCCAAGGGCAAAAACGCTTCAATAGCCTCACGTTCTAAGATCGAACCGCCAGCAATAATTACGATCTTTTTCGTAGAATGCTTTATTTGCAAAATGAGTTCGATGTTTTTACTCAGGTCGTCTCGGAAATTACCTACCCAGGTTATATTGGCTGCTATCTCTTTGGTTTCAAGCGGTTGCAAGGCGACAATAGGCACGTCAGGAAATACTTGCTGCGAATAGTCCCCCAAGAATTGTGTTACTGTATCTCCAGCGACAATCAGATCCGGCTTTTGTTTTTCATATTTTACTTGAAAATGCCTGGCGCATTCTTCTAAATATCCTTCTTGATTAAAGCGCGCTATATCAAGATATTCATAAGAATACGAGGCAATATAGTCCGGCTGCCGTTGAAATTCTCTTTTTAAACCGCTGTTAAACCCTTCCACCGCAGCAAAACCAGGAGAAAATCCATTTAAAATCAGAATATGTCTTTCCTCGGGATTGGCAAAAACTTGGCCTCCAAACAGCAAATTGCCCCAGACCAATACTACCAAAATCCTTTTGCATAAGCTCCCTAGCCAATATCTCATATAACCCTCTTTGCACGCAGCTGCACGCTCGCGAATGCTTTTTCACAATCTGGACAGTGGATATTATAACATTTTATAGTTACCAAAGGGTAATCTATTTTTCATTTTACGCCTAAATAAATTATCTTTTTTCTAGCTTTCAACTTCTTCGCCGCGCAAGAAGTCGGTTCAGTTTCCCTTATGATAGTAATTAATTAGCTCTCATTTCCCCATACTTAAAGGTTTTTTTTACATCCTGTCGTATTTTTCCACTAATCAACAAGAATAGCATCTATTTCCTTTTTCTTCTTTACGAAAGGATGATTACAAGTGAAGTATTCTCCCCTTGATTATCAACAGTATAAACTCATTGTCGAATCTTCGCCAAATATGATTTGGCGTGCTGGTACCGATAAGCTTTGCAATTACTTTAATAAGACGTGGTTAGACTTTACTGGTCGTACGATGGAACAGGAACTTGGAAATGGATGGCTTAGCAATGTTCATCCTGATGACATAAATGAATGCGCTGATATCTATTACGCTGCTTTTGATTTAAGACAGCGCTTTGAAATGGATTACCGCCTGCGCCGCCATGATGGCGAATACCGCTGGATTAATGATCGCGGTGTTCCTTATTATTCGCAGGATATTTTTTCTGGGTATATCGGCAGTTGTATGGATGTCACGGAAAAATTTGAAGGCCAAAAATTGAAAGAACAAGCCCAACAAGACGGCCTTTGCAAAATCTGCAATCGTCACTATTCGGATCTGCTCATCCAAAAACAGTTTGACCGTGCGAAACGTACGAACGCTCCTTTTTCAATATTGATGATTGATCTGGACAATTTCAAGGCGGTCAACGATCATCTTGGCCATCAAGCGGGCGACATGGTCCTGCAACAAGTTGCGGCAATCCTAACTGCTTCAACCCGCTCGCAAGATACAGTTGGTCGTTATGGAGGCGAGGAATTTATTGTTGCTTTAGCAGATGTAGCCCCCCATATTGCCTGGGATATTTCAGAACGAATCCGTGTCTCTATCGCAAATAATTCATTTCATGTTAAGCAAGACCATGCCAACGCTCACCTCAGCATAACCGCAAGTTTAGGTCTTAGTCATCTAAAAGCTGGAGATACTGTCACGACGCTAGTTCTGCGAGCTGATCAAAGTTTATACTTGGCCAAAGCAAGCGGAAAAAACTGCGTTAAGTCTCTCAGTTGATAACTCCCGCACGCCTTGCGTTTTATCAACTTACAAGCCTTCCAGTTCTTCGCCGCCGCGCAATTGCACCGCTTCGGCGATGTGCTGTATCTCAATGCCTTCGCTAGAGTCTAAATCGGCAATAGTTCTAGCTACTTTCAGCAGGCGATCGTGGGAGCGCGCGCTCATGCCCAGTTTTTGAAAAGCCTGAGCCAACAGCCGCTCCGCTTCCGTACTCAAATGACAATACTGCAAAATTTGGCTATGCGTCATCGCTGCGTTTACTAACGTCCCGCCAGCTCCAAAACGTTCTTTTTGAAGCGCTCTGGCCCTTTCCACTCGCTGGCGTATGCAAGCCGAGCTTTCCGTTTTTACGCTGCTCTTCATTTCACCATACGAAAGCGGCGCCACCTCAACTCGCAGATCAATACGATCCAGCAAGGGACCGGAAAGACGCTTTTGATACCGCCGGATTTCTCCGTCGCTGCACTTACAGATATGAGGTCCTTGGGAGCCAAACCAGCCGCACGGACAAACGTGCAGTCATCAACCTCGACAGATTCCCCCGTTCTTTTCACCACCACGCACGCCCACAAACCCCTTGATATCACTGACTCTTTGAGTGCTGGCGAACGCATCACCAAGTTGCGTGATTTTCGAGGGTGGTCCAAGGCGACGCTTTCCGCCAGGGCTAACCTGTCTATCCCCATTATCAAGGATTGCGAATGTGGAAGAATATTGCCGACTGTAGCCACGGCTAAAAAACTAGCCGACGCTCTCCGTGCGCCGATCTGGTACGTTGGTGGCTATGACCACCTATCTCAGAAAACATTAGCCGAGAAAATAGAAAAAGCCCGCAAATATCGCGGGCATACCAAAGAGGAAATGGCTTCGGAATTGGGCATAAACCAGAAGAGTATCTACAACTGGTCTATTAAAGGGGTACACCCGCTGCCGGAGACTGAAAAAAAGCTTTCATTATATATAGCAGTTTTGAAGAAATGAAAATTACCCCCATCCGTCAGGACGGGGGATTCTCCATCTTCTCCACGAACTCTCGGCACGCGTCCAAGTTACCCTTTTTCACCAGGGCCGCAAAACGCTTGATCACGTCCCACTCGTCCTGATCGGCGCGAACCTGGTGCTGCGGGCGAGGGTCTTTTTCGCCTTTTTTTCTTCCAGCGCCGGGCCTAGCGCCGCCTCTTTGGCTTTCGCTCATTTCCTCGATCCCCTTCGCTCTGTTTAATTTGCTTCAGCACCTCAACCGCCAGGGCCATGGCCACAACCAAGATTGCCGCAACGCCAAGCGCGTCAAAACCGTTTTGAACCGCCGAAATAACGATAGGGATTAGCACCAACACCAGCAGGCCTATTGTTCTGTTAAATTTCATCTTTATTGGATCGACACCTTATGGTATAGTTTTATTAAGAGGAAGGGGAGTTTCCTCCCCCTCTGTGGCTCCGTTACCGTTTTTGCTTGCGAGGCTTGCGGTTTCGGGGCCTTCTCTTTTGCTCCTTTAGCGCTTTCGCTATCGTTATTAGCCCTGCGGCAATTCCGACCAGCTTAGCCGCCGTGTCTAGGAGCTTTTCGGTGTCATCCAACTTTTCACCTCCTTCCTATGTCTTTATTATAAGCTTCTATTTGAATTTCGTCAATCTTTTTTCATTTAAATTGCATGTATACAAAAAGAACCCCCATCCGTCAGGACGGGGGTTTTTCCCATTTTACAAGATGCCAGCCCTTCCACTGCCGCACAGGCCGCTTTGTTTTATGCTCCATTGACCGTTTGATCTGCATCAATCCGGCTCTTGCCTGCTCTGGTGTGCCATCAAGCATGTCGGCATGCTCGCGCAGCCACAGAGCAAGATTGCGCACGATATGAGTTGTACCGTCTGGCGCTTGCAACGTCCATATAAGAGCATTTTGGTTTGTCTCAAAAGGACCGGCTAAAGGACTTTGCTGCGCTGCAGGAGTGCCACGCAAGAGGTTGTCCGTTTTCCCTTTGGCTGATAAATGCTGCTTGGAGTCATCAGTCCACTTGTTGCGCTTGCCAATGTGTGACCGGCGGCGCTGCTCTTTTACGCAATCTGCATTACCGCAGGTAGTCTTTTTATCCGATGGAAAGCAAGTAAACTGAGCGCCGCAGATAGTGCACTGCTTGATCATAGACCTTGCACAAAAGCGCGTATAAACTCACTCACGTTTTGATTCGCATCTTTGGCGGCTTGTTCTAATTTCTCTTTTTCTGACGGACGTAGGCGCACCTTGACCCATTCGCTTGCTATCTCTTCATTTTTTTCGAGGCCGTAAAAGCGATATAGATATCCAGGAATAGGCTCAGCAGAGCATTTGCGAGGATGGTAACCTTTATACTCATGCAGCTCGCTATCGTTTAACTCGCGAAAAGGTGTCATAGGAGCAAATACCATACGACCATCTACCAACTCCAGCACAATCTCGTTGGGCAATTGCTTAACATGCCAAGCGTTATTTACAAACATAAACCTCACTCCTTATAGGTATTGCCGGGATTTGAGGCTCGCGGCTGGCCTTTATTGTTATGCGTTCATGGCGCGGTATACCTTGGCTGTTTCCGCTTTGTAGCTTCTTTCGGCTTCAAGTTTATCGTTTACTTTTTTAGTCCAGTAAGCGTCAAGATCGTCTTTTGCTTCTTGAGGCATTTCTACGGCTGCTTGCTTGGTTCCTACTTTAAACATTGCAAATCCGATGTGCTGCAATGTGCCAAATTCTGCTTTAAAGGATTGACCGTTAACTGTCAGGCTGGAGATTTTAAGTTCCGGTTTGCCAGTGTACTCGATTCCGTCATATTGTTTTTGCTCGGACACCATGCTGATTGTCATGCTAACTTTTGCGCCTTTGGGAGTTGTCCATTCATAAGTTTTGTTCATCGTGATTCTCCTTCTGCCCTTGTCGCCGGGCCGCGATGTTTGGTAAGTCAATCCCTTACCTTGATTTAATTGTACCACGCGTGGTACAAAGAGTCAATAGTTTATATGTATAAGTTTAAAAAAATCTATGTATACAAACAAAAAAAGCCAGCCCAGCGCCGCGAGGCACCGAGCTGGCTTTGGTTGCATATTCTGCTATAAATCTGCAAGATGGTTGACGCCGCAAAGTGCAACTTTTTTGCAGTTTTAGCTTTGATTTGTCAACCAGCTTAAAATCCTACTTCTACCCCGCCGGCTGTCCGGCCCCCTTGGCGCTGCAACCACACCCCCGTATTTTTATTGGGATGGTATGTCACACCGCCGGCATTGATATTTCCACCGCCGCTGGTTCCGATCCTAGCAGACCACTTCGATACCTTAGTCTCCGGAAGCTCCACCTTAAAGCTAATATCCGACGTCTGCGTCATTAACACCTTGCCGTCCTGAAACTTCTGCGACTCTCCCTGCAGTAAGTCAAACTTATAATCTTTGCCGTTTACCTTGACACCCACCTTTGGCTGCGCAATGTCAGCTTGTACGTCAGTGGATTCTTTCGCCGTAACCGTATTGCCGTTGGCATCTTTGTAGACGATGGTTTCTTTCGGCACGTAGGCCACCTGCGTTTGCGTGACAACCTTTTCCTGCGTTGTAATGACCGGTTTTTCCACTGTTGCCGTATGCGTCACTTCCCGCGGAAAAATATCGCGGCCGACGAAGATGCCGGCCACAAATACTACTGCCAGAATAATGCCTGCCGCAATCGGCAGCAGTTTTGCTTTTTGCTCCTCTGTCATACGATTACCTCCAATTCGTCCCGGCAGCACGGCACTGTAACCGTGCCACCTAAATACACGCACCAAACCGGCTCCTTGACCTGCGGAAACACGATGGAATCTAATACTTGGCCCACCTTTCCGCAGTGCTCGCCGCGGGTAATCATGACCGTCTTGCCGATCACACCGCCACCCCCAACCGTTCGGCGTATGCTAACGCAATCTGCCGAGCCTGCTCCGGGGTAATCGTCGATGCGTCGGCGCCCTCGGCGAAATCGGGAAAAGCCGCCCTGGCAATCTCGACTTGCGTTGCGCTGCAGTCGAGCGTATTACTGTTATCTAGCAGCCGATCCGCGATGCCGGCAGCAGCATCTCCGAGCAGATCATGAACGCCGCCTATAATGCAGTCATCCACTCCGTAAACCTTGCCGACTAACTCTAGGGCTTTACTAACTACCGCCTGCCGCTGGTCCTCCGTAATCGGCAAACTAATTACCTGCAGCGCCGGTACTCCGTCAAATTCTCCCACCGGTGCAAAGCGGATTGCCGGGCGCACTGCTTCAACGACGACCTGACGACCGTCCATCTCAAAGCCAACTGCGGCGTGGGAAAATTGGCTGTTTGAGGTCTTGCAAATCAAAGCCTCAAGCTCCGGGTGTCGGCCCGTCGTGACATAAATCAGATCAAGCGTACTCATGCCGATACCCCCAGCGCCGCCACATAGTCATAAGTGGTATTGGCACGATTGGCGTATCCCTCCATATAATCCGCGCAGTCTGCTGCGATAGCATACTCATCGCGGAACATATCGCGCATGGCATCTAGGCTATTGATGTCATAGCCGCGGTCCCGTCGCCGCTGCAGGAACTTTTGCACCACGTAATGGCTAGTCGGGCACCAAATCCCCGCGTAAATGATACAAGCCGGATTTGTCAGCCCGTCTACTTCGGCAAGCGCTGGGAGGTACTTGTCCCGGCAGTCATCCGCGAGAATCATGTTTTGAGCGGCTTGACCTTGCTCCGATTCAAGAAGCGCCGAAAGCGCGTCCAGCTCGCCTGCGGCCTCGATGTCGCTGTAAGCACGACCAGTAAACTGATCGCCGCCATCGATGTAGCTGAGCAGCAAATCACCGCGGCCTCCAATCCCTTCCCACTGCGAGCAGCCCATTGAAGGATAATCTCCTGCAGTACTGCAGGTAACGCAGCCGTATGGTCCCTCTACGCCCGTCTCGACCAAGCCCTTTGCAATCTCCAACGCCAACTGTTGCTCATTCATTAAAATCATCCTTTCTTTCGTAGGGCATCTGCCCTTTTTCGCTGTTTGGCCAGCTATCGGCGATATACTTTACCGCCGCCAGTACGCCGCCGCCGCTCACAGCCCCTATACCTCCCCAGCAGGAGGCAAGGTCAAAATGCATGCCGTAAAGAGCGTTGGCATAGTACCCAATACCCCAAGATGCAAATAAAAAGAGGAAGGCCCCTACAAGGCCTTCCAACAAGTATTTTTGTATTCTGTTCATTGCAGCGCATGCTCCATACCATCGAGTCGCTTATGCGCTTGTTTAGCCGACTCCTCCACTGCCACTAGACGCTTGTCGATGTTGCGCTGGTCTTCGCCTAGTTCCTTCAACATACCTTTTACCTCTTCCAGCGCTTCCTTAAGCGTAGCCATCGCCTGTTGGATCGGGTCGATAACAATGTATTTGAGCACGCCAGCAGTAAATCCGATAATGCCCAAAATTTCTACAGTATTGCTTAGATTCAGCTCCATGCGCCACCTCCAAAAAGATAGGCCCCGGCAATCGCCAAGGCCTTTTTACTTATTCTGCAGTTTTTCTTGCGTCCCGTTCCGCTTGCACCGCCCCTTGATAAGCAACGGGGACTTGCGCCATCGTCCAGCGCCCAGCGTCAACCAAATCAGCAAATAGTTTTACATAGACCGTATTTACCGCCATTACACCGCACCTCCCGTACTAATAATCAGATTCGCCATTGCCTCTTTCAGATCCAAAATAGTTGCATCTTTTGCGATACTATCCGCAGCCAGGTTTGCCGCAACCTCTTTCGCGTCCATCAAATCCTGCTGCGCCTGCTTTAATTTCCGCTGGTCCTCGGTCAGTTTCCTCTGATGTCTCGCTCCCAAAACTATCCCTCCTTTACTCGTTCCACGCCGCTACAAAGCCCGTGCAAACCGGCGTCTCTGCAACCCAGTCATAAGTCGCGGTCAGTGCCGCATCTTTAGTCGCAGCGACGGTCAAAATGCGGCTGTCCTCGTCGTACGACCATGATGCCGTACCTGTGCTGGCCGTGACCGCTAGCGCCGAAAGCTTGGCCAAATGGTCAAGCACAAACATCTGCGTTTTGCCGGTAGCAGATCCAAGAGCTTGCGATGCCGAGCCAGTCGGCTTTTTGAGCAGCACCTTCGCCGCCGCAATGCCTTTTGCCGAATCGGAGCTACCCAGCGCGTACGAAAATTCGGTGGTCACTACGTTGGGGTCGTCATGCGTCTGAGTAGTCCCCTTGGTCATCTCTACCCAAGTCTCCGGCTCCCAGCCGTAAGAGTAGGACGCAAATGCCGTCACGCCATCAGGCGGCGTAACCGAGGCTTGGCTCAGTTGCGTGTTGTAATCAAAATCGAATATCTCTTGGCTGCCGTACCAAACTCGCAGCGTATTGTGGTTGATGTACGGATCGGCCACCACGTTCCCCGTTTCATCTTTTACGCCCAAGACAACCGTCTGCCGGTTGCCAGTCCCTGCTGCAATTGGAATACGCTCTCTCGTTTTCGGTACCGGCCGCATCGCCATTTGCGCCGAAATCTGCGCATCCCTCAGCACTTGATGTTTGACCGTCATCCGGCCAGCCCGCATACCCACACCGCCAAAGTCCTCAGTCACAGTGACCATTTCAGCTGCGTCACCGGAAACGGCGGAATTATTAGTGCGGTACGTTGCCGAAGCCTTTGTGACTTTCGCCGATCCAGTGCCAATCGAGGCCACACTATAATCAGCTTTAAACTTGATTGCCGTGGCCTTTTGACGTCTTGCATTCGTCAACGGCATATAGTCTCCGAAAGAACCATTCTGCTCCAAGGCAACAGTAACTATCGCCGCAGCTCCGCCAGTTGCCGTTACCGCCGCCGATAAATCAATCAGTTCTACAGCCTCGGCTGCCAGCGTAATCGGCGCTGACACTTCAGAGCGGTTCGTCTGATCAGTACTTGATTTAACAACAAAATTAAGCTTTATAGTTGGCAACGTTGCAGCGTCTTTTGGGGAAACAAGCGCAATAATAGGAGTAACGGTCTTACTTACGAACCCAGGAATGGACGTTGCAGCACTCACTTCTGCGACTGTATTTCCTTCTGAAAGCAAACTATCAATAGTGACGTTTTGCGTTGTCAACGGCGTAAGTGTTACCGTTCCGCTGCCTGTCAGCTTAAACCAACTTGCAACGGAAGTGACTGACGTTCCGGTTCCAATAACTATAGTGCCGGTTTTTGTTGCTGCCGTTGGCGTATGTCCGCCTGCAATTTTTTCTGTAACTGTAATGGTAGTATCAGAAACAGTTGCCGCATAAAGAGCATTAAACGTGGCGTTTGCATTCATCGTTGCCACCAAATTTGTTGCCGTGGCTGCAATCGTTGCTCCAACATTAAACTGATTTCCTGTCGCACCGCTTGCAATCGCCGTGAATGTTACGCCGCAAATTGTGACAGTATCGGCCGCAACCGCGTTGGTTGTTATTGGGTAAGTGCGCACACCCTGCGTTGCACCGGGCAACTTAAATGCTAAGCGCCGATCCGATCCGCTAGGTTGATCACCAAGAATGGTGATGCCGTTAACTTCACTCGCCGTTGATAAATCCACCGCCGCATCAGGATAGACAAGAATTGTTTTATTTGCAGAAACAGCAACCAGCGCATACGAAATGTTGTCAATCGCAGTTGATGTGTTCGTTGCAATGCAGCAGAAGCCAGGGCCACCGCCGGCAGAACCGTTCCCACCGCCGTGAAAGCCAGCTTGACCACCAGTTGCGAAAGGAGTTTGCGAATAGTCTGTAGCTATGGTTGTAAAGCCTTCGATTGTTTCAGCAATTGCCAACACGGAAGATCCAGCGCCCCCCCATTGATACGCCCAAATCCACCCGCTTGCCGATGCTGTAGCGCCAGCGTATCCGGGTAAACCGCCAGCAAGAACCACACCGGCTGTTGTTACACCATCGCCACCTTGACCAAGCCTACCTGCTGTTGCTTTAAGTGATCCTCCTACAATTGAACCATAACCGCCACCGCCACCATAACCGGATGCGCCATTTGTACAGGAGGAATTTGTGTTACCCATTCTGCCGCCGCCAGCGTAGGAACCATAGTCATTACCTAAAATTGAAGTTGGTGTCAATTTTAAATCCGGGGAAATAAGCAGCACCGCACCGCCGCCTTGATTGACTGGTAATTTACCATTAGCCAAATCAGCATGAGTGCGTGTTATGCCAGCTGGCCTTAATGCAAATCCCGCCGCATCAATAAAGCCGCCATAATCGCCAGTAGCACCTGCACCTGCCTTAAAATCGATCTTTGTCTTTGCGTTTAAGATCAGTACGCCGCCTATTTTATTAGTCGAATCAAACGGACGCGGCTTTGCAATGTAATAATTTGATACCGCCGAATCAAGAGTAAGTGAATTAAACTGTGGAACCGTGATCAACTGACAAACGTATTTTGACGCATCTGCCGGATCAAGAGCGCTGCTAACGCTTTTATCCAATACAATAGTTGTCCCGGACTTGCTTAAAATCTTAGCAAAGCAATAGCTGTCAATTGCTGTTGTTTCGCTTGTTAAGCATCCCGTCACATGGAACACCACCGTATTTCCCACGTCAAATTTCTCATAATCTCCTAATGCCGTATAGCTGATAGTGATTGTTTTACCGTCAGCGGATACCCCGGAAATAGCAGCATAACTGTTGAAACCGAAAGTTCTGAGGTTACTACTATCCTTTTGTATATTAGGGCTTACTACATCTCCAAGTGATCCATCTCCGTACGAACCATGATTTGTGATTTGAATTGCCATCTATGTCCCTCCCTTATGCTAACGTTAAGTACCCATCTGCCGTAAACGCCGCATTGCCAATGATGGTAAGTTGATTTGCTGTTTCAGCGGTAGTTACGAGCGGCACGGTTGTAGTTGTATTTGCGTTTGTGCCTGTCCATACTGTTGCAGGCTGCCACAGCGCCGTCCTGCGGTCGCCAGCGCCCTCGGCCTGCCCTGCGCTTGTCTGGATCTCCGCCGTAGACCGGTAGAGATAGGTTTGCCCCGAGACGTACGTGTTTACAATTGCCGACTGCATAATCAACCGGTACGTGCTGCCGTTTTTCACGGCTGACCGTACCTGGCAGGTTTCCTGGTACACGCCGTCCGAGATTGTGTACCAGGCCCCGGGCACGATGCCCCGCAGCGTCTCCACGTCAATGCTGTCATCGCCAGCAACAATCGAGGTGATTGCACAGCTAAACTGGTCCACGAGATCAGGATTGGTAAAATCCTCCGCAAGCAGAGCGTTGTAATCTGGATATATATTTTGAGCCTCCAGCGCCAACGCCATATTTGCTTGCTCGCGCCCGATCTGGTCAATCTGGCTGCGCATGTTTGTGATGTCCGAGCCGTTGCCGCCGAGAATGAGCTTTTTGGCGTCGTCGACTGCGACTGGGTGCAAATGGCCATCGCCGCCGGACTGGCCCCAGAAATGGGACGGCGTAGACGTAGCGGCCAGCTTTTGCAGCCAGGCGCTATGCGGGTCTGTCGAATTGACATGAGACAGCAGGTCCACATTTAGCGCAAAAACAAGATTGCTATTGATTTCGGCGGTTACGCTAGTTGCCTGGCCAATCACAGTAACTAGTTTATAAACAAAATCAATGCGCCGCGAACCTTGGCAACTCGGCATATGCGTTGCATTATCTCCCCGATTTTCTACCGCATATAAAATTTCTCCAACGTCCGGATCCGTTGCAAATACGCCGGTCTCCCGAAAGAAAAACTCCGTTTCCAACGTCGCATTTTGTACGCGGCAGCTAATTGTAGACTCACCACCGCCATCCGCTTTAATCCCCACTATCGGCAGCGTCATTTTGGGACTGATTAGGGCTGTAAGGTCCGTCAAATTTTGCCCATCAAGTAACTTTCCATCCCCAATGGTAACGCGGGTAAACTTAAGGGCCACTCCTGTCTGTGCTTTCGCCAGCAAGAGTAGCCCCGCTTTGGTTAATTTCAAGCCATCATCTGCCATTTAGGCCTTCACTCCTTCCATTATTGTTGTCCACTCACCGCACTCATAACAAAAAGCCCCAACCACAACGCTTGCCTTGGTCTCCGTGCGATTTTCCTCGCAAGTGGTCATGACGCCGCCCATGCCCGAAGCAATACCGTAATAAACAGCGCCGGCGGAGTCATCCGGCAAAGGCGGCAAGGAGGTTTCTACCCCCGCACAAAGCGAGGCTATTCCTACAGTAATACCTAGCCGGTTTGTCGTATCGACGTCCGGGTCATCGCTTGGCGGCTGAATGGACACTTCTACGGTGTAATCCAGGTGTGCCGGTTTGGCCTCGTCGACTGCAGCAACCATTTCATCAAGCCAAGGCGCCAGGCTCGGCACTAGAATCTTAAAGGTATAAGCAGCCACCGGGTCGATTACTTTCGCGCCTTTTCCTGGTACAAAGCAATTACAAATAGCTTGTATTTGTTCTGGCGTCATAATTGGCGGCCGCATTAGCTTGGCTTGCACTAGCGCTCGCCGCAGTTCCAGCGTAGCGCCAGCAGGCGGCGTCAACGCCAACTCTTGCTCCCATTTAAGGATTCCCTCTTCTGGAGCTGTCGCTACGCAAAATTGCTGCACCGTAGCTTCCGCCGTGGCATCCCATGCGTCCAGTTCCACACCCCACGCCGCGCACAGCAGCTTTACGATGGGGCTATCTCGGTAACTAGCCGGCAAATACTGCCGGAGCAAATCCTCATTGGACACTGAGGGTCACCTCCCCGAGTACTGCCACCTGCGTACTGCTGACGGCAATATTAGCGGTGCCTCCGTTGAGCGTATAGGTTACATAGTCTAAGACGCCTGCCTGCTCTACTAAGAGTGATCCAATGCGAACATAACGCACGGTATCCGTCTGAAAGGCCATGGTCCCAAGATACGCTTTCAGTGCCGCCTTAAATGCAGTTTCAATAGAAGACAGCGCCGCCGGATTTGTTTGGTCTAATAAAATGGTTGCGGCAATATTGATTGGAACAGCTTCTGCTGCCACCACGGTTACCGTCGCGCCGATCGGAGCCTTGCGCTCACCGCCAGCGGTCGGAGCAATGGCATTTTGTACGGCGGCCACCACATCAGCTGTCGGCGGCTGCTTATCGGATCCCAGAAGGACCACTTTCACAGTTCCAGGACCGTTCCAAAGCGGCAGCACCTGCGCCGCCGTCACGCCATCGATGGCCATGGCCCATTGGCGATAGTCCGCTTGGTTGCCGCTGGTACCGGGATTGCGCATACGGTCCAGAAATCTTGCCTTTAGGGCATCGTCGGTTTCAGCATCATCTCCGCCGGTTAGCGCTTTTACTTTCCCCCACTGCACTCCGGCTACAGCCGTTCCCACTTGGCTCAGTACTGTATTAGCCGCCAGGTTGGCTGCTGCGCCGATAGCCGTCGCCGTTACCGCCACTTCTACCTGCGTGGTTCCCTCGGGCAGTGTGGCGTCAGCCAGCGTCTTATACTGTGCGTTCCCGCTCAGCTCAAAGAGCGTTCCTGCAGGAACGAGGATGGTGAAGGGCGCCGGCGAATCTCGGCCGACGTAAATGGTGCCGGTAGCCACATCACCAGCCTTGCGGGTCATGCCGAAATCTTGCACGCGTTTATCCAGCCAAGCTCCTTCTGACGTAGCCACGAAAAACATGCGAGCCTGCACAGCCAAGTACAAATAGCACTCTTCAATGACTGCGCATACGGCTTCAAGCAATGTCCGCAGCACACTGCCCGGGTTAAAGTCGGTAAGGTCAGCGCCGGCTGCAGCCAGGTACGTCAGCATCGCTTTTACTAAATCCGTAAATTGTTTATACACTGTTCATCACCCGCTCCAAATCGATTGTAAAAACCAGGTTGTCTGTCCGGGTGTCGTTCAAAACTTTATAGGTTATGGTGTGGGAAACGGTCCTCTCTTCCGGATACTCGGTTTGGGATATGCTGATTAGCTCCACTCTTGGCTCGGCTTTCACGCATTCGGTAGTGGCCGTCAGCACTCTGGCCAACATCCCTTCCTCAATGCCTTCGCCGATAATATCCCACGCCGCATTTCCATAGTTCGGGTGCGCCCACAAATCACCCAAAGGCGTATTCAGGCGTAAAAAAAGAGCCTGGCGTACATTGTCGAGATCGTCGACCGTTGCCAAGTCTCCATGTTTTACCTGTATGTCCGTCTCTCCGGCATTCCAGCCGCCGGATAATCGCAGATCGCGCCCGAGTTGTTCATTGGGCAAGGATATCACCTCCCATTTGCAAAAACATTGTTGCTGCCCTGCGCCATGGTATCCCCGCAGGAAATCGCGTCACCAATCCTGCAAATCGGCTTTCCGTTTACAAAAACATTAGGACTGCCGCTACTGGCCACACCGCCATGCGGCGTATGCTCTGGGCAAGCTCCATGAACGGCCCAGGCATCCCCTAAGCGATGCACCGCTTTGCCATTGCAGAACACATTGGGGCTGGCCTCAATATTTGGCCGCGCAGGGTAGCAATGCGGATGCCCTGCCGACATATCTCCTAAACGAACCACGCCAGACATAAGCGTCCCCCTATCTGTCGTTATTGAAATGCACTTCAGATCCGAGCAAGTATAGATTTTTTTTAGCTTCCAGTATGATGTCACCGTTATTTTTCAGAATGAATTTGGATCCGCTTTCGTGAAACAAAGCTACCTGCTCCGCGGCTTCCGGCGGATAGTCGGCGCCTTCGGAGTACAGCACATGCGTAACCACACCATCGTTGAGGTCATCGTTGAAAAACTGTACCAGCACTTCATCCCCCACGTGCGGCATGGCCACCATTCCCCATCCAGAACCGACGTAAGATGAAGCCACGCGGATCCATTCGGTTTCAAAGCTTAGCAACGACAGCCGCACTTGCACCCGGTATGCCTTGGCATCCACCGCCGTAACAATGCCGGTTTGCGCAGAGCCGCTGCTAGGGTCTTTTCCCTTGGGCATGCGCTCCCTCCTTACATCTTTTTATCCTTGTAGTCATACAAATCTTGCCGGTACTGCGCGGCGCTGTCCGGCCGCTGGCTCGTCACGTTAAGGCTGCTGCGATAGCCTTCGCTTTTGCGATAGGTATGCCGCAAACGATCAACATAATACTTGCCATCAAAACGGCCGCAACCCTTGAGGGCCACCATCTTCTCTGCTTCCACTGCGGCATTGCCGGCAATGCTCACCTCATCGGCAGTTACCACCGCCCTGGAGTGTTCTTTCAGACGCTTATTGGCCTGAGCCTGCGCCAGCTCCGTGGTTTTGGCCCGGGAGTCGTAAAAAATGCGCACCTTTTCGCCATACTTATCAATCAGCTCTTGATTGTGCGCCTCCGCCTCGATTAAGGTTTTGTGCTTACCCATCCAGTGCCGGACAATGACCTTGTTGATTACCCCGACCATGGAGTCATCAAAGCGGACTTTCTGCAGGTTGGAGTTGCCACCTTGCCGGTATTGCAGCGTGGCAACCACTTGCTCGTCGGCATCGCTGCGCGGCCCGAAGTACAGCTGCTTTTCCTTATTCACATAGCAGACAAACCCTTCGCGATCTGCCAAGGTCTGCAGCACATCCCACTCTTTTTTATCCCGATAGAGGTCTTTTTCAACCACCACGGTTGTAGCCGTCACCACCGGCGTCAGCCCCCGTTTTTGCGCCAGCAGCTCCGCAATTTGCGAGGCAGTGCGTTCGGCAAAGGCCAGGTTAAATTCACTGTCCAAGAGAGGGGCGGAATAGTCCCGGCCAATCAGCTGCACCGTCATAGTCTCGCCAAAATACGGACGCACGCCGTCTACCTTGCCGGTAAAGACGTGCGTCAGCTCGCTCTTTCCCCAGTTTTGAGCATCGTTGACATAGCCCAGCCAAATCTTGATTTCTTGCTCTTTTCGCAGCCAGTCTGACAATAGCAGGTTGTTTTTTAAGGTGATTTCAAAGGAGTCAGCGGCCAGGTATAAAGTGTTTTCCACGGATACATCCAGGATGTCCGTCCACTTTACCGTTCCCCTGCCGCCATCACCTGAAATTTCAATCCAACATCGAGGCGCCTTCATGCGATTTCCTCCCAGCTCGTCGGCATTTTCAGTGCCGGCCACTTGTCTGTTGCATAAGTCCGGATAAGGATTTTGGCTTTGGACAACGCCTCTTGGCTGGTCGGCAAACTAAGCTGTTTTAGGTCTGCCGGCAGGTCGCAAGCCGATAAGCCGTTCAGCTGCGCCAACGTTGGCCAGTCGTGCGGCGTATCGTAAAATTTTGTGCAAAGGGACCGCAAATTGTCCCCTTGCTGCACCTGGTAGGCGCTTGTAGGCACCTGCTCCAGCAGCCCGGTTACGCCGCCCGATAGCTCGCCAAAGCTGTTATAGGATGGCGTGCTGGTAGTCGATACCGTCGTGACCTGGTTGACTGCCGCTGAATTACCGTTGGCTCCGGATGCAATGTCCACCCGGATCAGCTCGATGTCATATCGCACCCGGGTATCGCGCTCATAGGAAAAGTTAAAGCTTTTGATACGGACCTTGGCGCTGACCTCGCCGTGTATAAACTGGACTTCTTGTCCTTTCCCCATCAGGGTCAGGATGGCGTTCGCCTTGGACTTGGCCCCGTCGCCGTCTATAACGCCGCTGAATTTCAAGGCCCGCTCTTCGTCCCCCATGTCCATATAATCCGGAGCACTCCCAGGAATGTCGAACTTGGCCAGCGCACGGCTTGCGCCGAAGTCAATTTTCTTGCTCGGTCCCAGGTCAAGGGTAATGTCGCCAATTCGGGTTTGCGTCGCCATTACACACCTCCAAACGCCGGATCTCTGCTGCGCAGGTACTTATCTGGCACACTGCCGGCAACGTACTCGCCAGCTTCCTCTGCGCTGTTCACGCTGACGTTGTTGGTTATGGTTACCTGAGGGGAGAAAGTATCGCTCCCGCTGCCGCCGTCGATAAGAGGCGTGTTGTCCGCGCCATACGTAGGTACCATAGGAGTTTCATCGTTGTAGGAGGTGTCAGCTACACCGCCTGGTGTCTGGTGGCCCATCTCCTTGGTGCCTTTTTCAATGTCGGCAACTTTGGTCTTTAAGCCGAGAAGCTCATACATTTTATCGATGATGCCTTTCAACCATCCCATTACTGATTCATACACCTCTTTGACTGTATCTCTGAAGCCCATGAAATTTGTTTCCCATGCCGCGATAGCCGCCAGCAAAGCTATTGTAATCCAGCCCAAAGGTCCCATAGCAATCAACCAACCAGCAGCTACCCTGGCTGCAGTAGCTAAAAATGAAGGAGCAAAGCGAGCTACCCATCCGGAGATTTTTCCCAGCCACGGCCAGGCAAGTTGTGCCCCCTGCCATAACGATCGCCAAAAGCCAGCACCAGTTGCTCTTATCAAGTCAAATCCTGCCTTTAGATTGCCGATGCCACCCCCAAGTTTCAGTATCCATTTCCACACCGACATAACATCGGCTGCCGAACCTAAAATAGCAGATCTCATAAGCTTGAAAACCATGGTGCCAAGTTTTAACATTCCCAGGGACGTGACAATCCACATAATGCCTTTAACTACTTCCGGATTTGCCTCAGCCCATTTTCTAGTAGCGTTAATGCTTTCAGTAATCCCGTCTAATCGCTCAGATACAAACGTACCTATTGGACTACCACTATCTGCTGATAAGTTTTGAAGAGATCCTATCATATTTTCAAAGCGACCCTTTAGCGTCTTACTCTGTTCACCAATGCGGTCATCTAGAGAAATCGCCTTGGCAATATTAGCCCCGACCTCTTCCCAACTTCCCTTGCCTCCTTGCATTAATGCCATGGCAGCTCTTCCGCCTTGTTCGCCAAATACTTTGTGCAAATACTTCATCTGATCATCCGCCCTCATCCCTTTTAGGGATTCGCGCATAATACCAATGACGCTCGCCATGTCTTTAACTTTTCCGGTTTCAGCATCCATAAAGACGCTTTTGCCATTGTCTCCAATCCACCCAAGCTTAGCCATGTAGGCTGTTTGCTGTTTGGTTTGAGGAATAAGTCTTTGTAACATATCGGCATAGTTAGTCCCCGCAGTACTTTCATCCAAACCACGATTATTTAATACCGCTAATGCCTGCGCCGTTTCGTTTACAGATTGCCCAAGTTGCGCCGCTGTTCCTGATGCATATTTAAAGCCCATCTGCAAAGAATAGATGCTAGCGGTTGACGCTCCATCTACACGGCTAATCATATCGGCAACTTCCTTCATTTTTTCACCAGAAAGCCCATATGCGTTGCTAATTTTAACCATAGCTTCTGCTGATTGATCAACCGGAACCTTGCCCGCCTGCGCTAAATATATAGCGGCTTGACCCAAGCCACTATAAACATCTTTAATGTCGGCACCGCCCTTGACCAAGGTGGTCATCCCATCATAGGCATCCTTAGTGTTAAAGCGAGTAACGTCGCCAAGTCTCTTTGCTTCTTCGCTGGCTTTTTTTAGCTCTTCTTGCATTTTTTCTAGCGGAATACTGGAGTCATAAGCAGCTATCTTCAAGTCTGTTAAACTATCTTCTGCCTGAGCAAAATCAACTGCCGTCTTTACAATGGGCGTCATCAAAGCAGCCCCTGTAGCACCGTCATGCATCGCAGAAGACTGTAAGTTTTGCGATTGATTTCTCAAATTTCTAACAGTTTCTTCTACGCGGCGTATGTGGACCGTCGTAGTAATATTTCTACTCAATCCTGATAAACTGCGCCTCAGTCCCTCCACTTGCCGCAAGGCACTCTGAATACCTGGCCCCATATTATTTACTGAGCGAAGCATCATGGATACACCAAAAGACACATCCATAACATACCTCTTTCCCCAAAATAGGCCGTGCCCTTTTGGCGCGGCCTATTCGTCACTTTCTTTTTGCTGTTCACGTTCTTTCTCAAAAAACCAGCCCAGCGCATGCCAAAGAGCGTCTTTTTCGCCCTCAGAGAGCGTTAGCCATCGGTCGTAGCTAACGGCGTGGGTGTGCTTTGCGAGTTGAATGAAGCGATATAAGTCTGCCCTTTCCGCAAAAAAGCGGCCGCTTCTTTCGCCTCCGCACGCTTATCTTTGCTCATACCGAATAGTTCTTCAAACACAGCCAAGTAAAAATCCAGATCTTCTTGCGGCAGGGAGTCATAAAGCGCCTTGTAGTTACCGTCCGCTGGATTGCCGCCGTAGGCTGTAATGCACTTGACCGCGACATATCCGTCAATCATGAGCGTATTCCCGGCAATGCTTTCCAAGCTCATTTTGAGCATCTGGATAACATTTACCCGGTCCGCCCCGAAGGGAGACCGGAAGGTTACTTCGCTGCCGCTGGGCAGCGTAAAGGTATAAGTTTGATTAGCCATAATATAGGTTCCTCCTCAAATTAGGCTTCGGAAACGCCCTCGGCCTTGAATTTCAGATCTTTATCAACAACCGACTTGCCGGCCTTGATGGACAGGGACAATTCCGGAATCACAGCTTGCTCAACACGCAGCCGGCCGCTTTGGCCCTTAGACGTATTGGCCACCGTGAAGCTGATGGTGAAGCGCGGACTCGCCGGCACTTTCTCCCCACGGCGCATGGAGCTAGTCCCGAAGATGCGGGTTAGGATGTTCGTGTTCATCCAGCCGCGCTTCAGCTCGCCGTCAATCTTGATATCGCCGTCCAGCAACCTGGCAATCCGTTCATTCGTTTCCAAATATTCTTCGGTTTCATTTTTGACATTGAGCTTGCACTCTTTGTACTCGCCCACCAGCTCAGGGCCGTTTGACCCTGTAACGGAAACCGATACGTCATACCCTTGAATGGGATCAGACATTTGCTCTCACCTCCCCTTAGCTCAATGTGGAATCCGCGGTCAACTCGCGTTTAACCCCCAAGACGATAAAGTCTGCCGCATATAGCGGCACCCAACGCGCAATGGCCGTCAGAATCCGCGCCGTGATGTTCTCCGGCGGGTTGGTCTGGTCATTGCATAGCGTCGGCTTAAAGCCGCGGATAAAGCCCAGATTCTTTTGCGTTTGCAGGTACATGTCAATTTGGTCCGCTACCGAATTCCAAAGCGGCAGGTCATGCGGCTCGGAAATAGCCCACTGCAGCGCGTTGTACAACTCCATCTCCATCTTGTCCTGCTGACGCCGGATGTTGCTCTGGCTCCACGCCGAATCACTGGAGAGCGTCAGGCCGTTTCGAATCCGAAAGCCTCGGTTCGGCACCAGCGTAATCGGGCTGATACGGGCTTGCGTCAATCCCTTTACCTGCGCATACGTAAATTTATGCTCGCAGCTCAGGATGCCCTTAACCTTTTTATTGCTGGGAGACTGGCACGGATTGAGTACCGACACAACACCAGCATAGTAGCCGTCCGGCGCCACATACGTACCTTCCAAATCCTCCGGCTCCACCCAGGGATATACAAAATAGCCCCGCTCGCTATCAAGGGCCGTAGTCTGGGCCTTGGCCGCATCCACGGACAAACCTGGCGCGGTATTGAGTACAGCCATACGCAGACCTTCTTCAATGTCGCAGTTTTCGACAAAAGAAAGCAGAGCGCTATGAATGGTTGCCGAATACTGCTGCGCGCAAAGCACAAGCCCTACCTGCTCCGGCTCCAGCGCTTTCAGACCGCTGCGTTTGCCTGTCGCCTCGTCGATTGTGCCGACATAATCGGCATCAGCTACGGCAGCGCCATCATTACCACCTGCCAAACTGACCCCCGCCGTGGTAGCTTTCGGCAACGCCGCAGCACCGGTCGCCTTAGCGACGTTAACAAACTTGGAGCTGACTTTGGCCAGCGTATCAAGGGTAAGCCCCAAGAACGACTCCACCGCCCCCTCATAGGAAACGTACAGATCGAAGTTGGTGGCATTGCTCTTGATGGTCACGGCCACGTCATTACCCCAAGCGCCGTCACTATTGGCAGTAACCACCAGACTGTCTTTCGGCTCTGCAGTTCCATCCTGAAACGTCTTTGTGGCTGCTGCATGCCCAGTTCCCGCAATGCGCACGATACGCAAATCATTAGCCCCTTGCACCAGGGCACCGTATGCGCTCAAATAGCCAGTCAGCCCCGTCATATGGTCGCCGAACGTCGTTACAAGCGACTCAGCGTCCCCGATGGTTGTCGGCGTATTGATAGGACCGCGTTTGAACGTGCCCACAATGCCGATACCCGACAGGCTAATCTGCGGCGTTGGGCGCGGCCCCACATCCGATTCATCAATCTGAATGCCAGGCACAATAAATTCCATTGCCATCTGATTGGTTCACTCCTTTCAAGCCGGTTTCACGTCTAGCACGATTTGCGCTACCGTCGGCACCGATTTAGGCCGGCTGCGCTCCACAAAAAAATCCGCGTCCAAATGGATCGCGGCTATGTGCAGGTCAGCTAAATCTTCAGTTGCTAAATACTCAACTTTGCGCGGAAAGCTATCGTTTATCACGCCGCCTAGCTTGCGATTTTCCACTAAGCTGGCACGCACGATATGCGCTAGCCTTCGAATGGCCCGATCTCCTTGGGCCAAGCGCTCTTCTCCCGGCTTTCGCTCCGCCGAGGGTAGGCTGCGATTATCTAGAGCAATGTACACCGTGATACGAGCCGTGCACTGGTCTTTATCCTGTGTGTACGGCTCATAATCTTCACCGTCACAACCAGCGGTAATGGAAAGGCTTTTCCCCGGTACCACGCCGTTAACAGCCGACCAGGTGCCAACTCCATTCAGCGTTGCATCTGCTTGGAGAGTTTCAATGATTTTATTGACTACTTCGTCCGGGCTGCTCATGAGCGGCGCGCCTCCTCCACAAGTGCTTTTACGACAATTCCTGCCAGTATGGGCACATCACCTGTAGGCACGATCAAGTACGGCCTTGCCGGTATGGTGACCGACTTAAGCCGTAAAACGCGACCGCCGCAAGGCACAATCAACGCCTTTTTGCTCTTAGGCCGGATCACGCCGCCCATTTGCTGGATTCTGGCATAGATGAGACCTTTGGGCGCTCCTACTTGAACGTAAGAATCGGTTTCTTTGAAAGTGATTGAATTTTTGAGGTCCCCGGTATTGTGAAGAATTCTATTGCCCATGTCCTTCAGGGATGCTCGATGTAAAATGGAGGCTCGCCCGCGGGCCTTAGCGTTTTGAAAGCGCTTGGTATTCCTAGCACCTGCCTGCGCATTCATGGCCAACGTCCCTTGGGTAATCGGGCTGCGCGACTTCCACTTATTCGGGCGACCTTCCGCCTCAAAGTTTCGGTCCACAACGCCCACCATGGCCACGCCCAGCTTCTTCAGCACCGGCTGCATGCGGTAGCCGCGCTCCTTCATGATTTCCAGCGTCTTTTCAACTTTTTCCAGGCCTTCAATTGCAACAATTACGTCCATTGACTCAGCGCCCTTTCCATCTCGCTCGGTCGTGGCGTCGTGCTCCGGATAGCCGCCCGGCCATTCGGCACAGGAGCCGCCGGAATGTACTCCACGCCAGGCAATCCGTCCAGCAGTCCATCAGCTAAGATATCCGCCAAATCAGCCTCAGCACGCTTGATAAGGACTTCCGCCAAATACGGCGCCTGCTTGTCCGGCCGCGCCGAGTAGTCCCTTTCAAGGGCAAAACCTGCAGCAAAATTGGTGGCGATGCTCTGGATCATGGCCGGCACTGGATCAAAAGGCACCTTGTAGCGCTTACGCAGGCGGGCGTCAATCCGCGCCTGCGCATCTGCAATAAAATCCGTCGGGTCAAAGTCGACTTCGTTTTCCAGCTTCGACTTATCCCGGACCAATTTCTCCGTTGTGTAGGCTGCCATTTAGACCGCCTCCTTAGGATACCTTGGCGCGCTTGATCCAATCCGGGTGGAAAATACGAGGCAGGCCATAGATGCCAACCGTAATATCCACATGCGGATTCTTCGCCGCCTGGCTCTTATCTTCTACAATAGAGAATTTACCAGGTTGCGGCTTTTCGATGCCGCCGTTATGCAGGCTAATGGTCGAAGCAAAGTCCATGACCTTATCGCCAGGGTAATCGCCCACCATAACAATTTCACCATCAGGGATAAACATCTGGAAGTTTTTTTCTTCATCAAGATACCCTTCGTCATAGACGACAAACTCCACTTTGGGAATCATCAATTTCAGCGCCGGCGTCGGATCCAACGGGCTCAGCATACCCACAAAATTTGACTGCTTCAAGAGTTCAATAAACTTGGCGCTTTGCACGGCTTGTCCAGCAGTGAAGCTATTCATGAATACCTTTCGCGCTGCAGCACCAGTGCCACGATATCCCTGCACCATTTCAGTTAAAAGAGCTGCCGGATCCGACTTGGTAGGGTCGCTCCACTTGTTAACAGCTGCCGAAATATCCGTTTTGGTAGGCAACTTATAATCCACCAGATACTTGACATTATTTTCTTCAATGTCAAGCAAGCCATCAATCACAGCCTTCCAACGCAGCCATTCAATACGAGTATCCAATCTCGTATCAAGTTGCAGCCCTCCCTGGAACACCAGGTCACGTCCTGCGCGCTCGTTGAGAGTACCGGCTAGGCGTGCATACAACAGCTTTTCTTCGCCCAACGGCAACGTTTCTTTCCAATACGCAGTCCCGGTCCGTTTGGTTCCCATTTTAGGAATTTGCACCGTTCTCGGATCAGTCCCGATTTGATGCGCCTGCGTCATTCCAAAGGCAGGCTCAAGCACGTCGTATTCGATGTCCTTCGCATAAACCGGCACGATCGGGCAAAAAGAATTGCCGATAAAGTTGGCCGCATTAGCGCCAGAGCGGTTTCGAATCACAAAGTTAAGTTCTTGGGTTGTTGGAAATTGTAACGCCATATCGATTCACCATCCTTTTTCCTAAATTAAACAATGAGCAAGTTCGGTACCGGCTCGCGAGCGCCCAGCGCCGTAATGGCATCAGCGTCCAAACCGGTCAGTTTGTCTTTGTAGAAAATGCCAGTAGCATAAGCCCCTGCATTCTGCAGGTCGGCAGAAGCCGGCACTGTTTCGGCTAAAATCAGTTTAGCCACCTGGCTGCCATCTGCGGATGCTTTGGCATAAGGAATATACAACTTGGAAGCCGTAATCATGCCAAGCACGGTCCCTGCAGGAATTTCCGCATTGGTAGCCGCTAAAGTCACAGGAACAAGCCAATCGGCTTCATTTCTGATAATGGCCCGAATCTCTACGGGTTGATATGTGGCCACGTCCGTTTGTCCAGGAGTATTTGCCATGTAAATCAGTCCTTTCGCATAAAAAATAGCGCCCTAGGCGCTTAGATGTTGTATTTTCCGTCTTGGCCGATGGTACCGCCCAGGGCCTTGATGTCTTCATCGCAAGCCAGCTTCAACTGCTCGTCTCCTACGGGAGCCGTTTGGCTACCCTGTTGGCCAAACTTGATGCGATGCTCCGTCGGCAGCGCCAGCAGCATATCGCGCATGGCGTCCGCCTGGCTTACCTCCTTGGCCTTACCTTCGGCGTCAGACAGCTTCAAGGTCACTTGGCCAGCTTCAGACAACGCCAGTACTTTCCAAGCATCCACCTGCACAGGCGGAATGCCCTGTGCCACCATGTCCGCAGCCGTCTTTTCGACCTCTGCCAGACGTCTCGCGCCCGTCTCAACGCCGACTTGCGCTTTTAAGGCCTTGTTTTCTTCGGACAAGGTCTGCAGCTGCGTCTCAACACCGGCAAACTTTTGGATTTGCTCTTGCATGGCAGTAATTTGTGCTGCCATATCCGTGGTCGCGGGAGCTGCAGGAGCTGGCGCCGGATCCGGTTTCGTTTGATGCATGCCCAAAAGCTTTTCAATGCCTTCGGACAGCTTTTGCAATGTGGTTTTGGTTTCAGGATCAGTATTAGGCATAGTTGATTCCTCCTTCGCATCACTAAAATCGAGATAAAACATGTCTGGCGTATCCGCCAGCAGGGTCGCCTCAGGCAACTTGGTCAAAAAAGGCTCATTGGTCAGGGCAATTGCCGAAAGCAGCGCGCCCACCTTCTTGCCGGTCTCCCGATCGACGCCGTCCGGGGTGTATTCGGCACTGGAAAAACGGTACCGTTTGGTGCGGATGTTCTCCTCCGCCTGAGGCGTCGTGGGCTCCACTTCCGCACACAGCACGTTACCTTCTTGCTTGAGACCGGTCACCCAGCCTTCCGCCGGCGCATAACCAAAGGTCTGATTGCTGCTCTTATCGTGGCCAATGCGGATAAAAGGCGGCCGCCCGAGCACATTCCCTTTGAAGTTGGCCAGCAGCTGGTCAAAGGTTTGCTGGGTAATTTTGAGTTTCCCATAAAGCGGATGCACCCACTCTCCCAGCCGGAAAAATGGTATTTTTAATGGCATTTATTTTCTCACCTCCTTTCATTCATACAAGGACTTTCTAAAAAACAAACAGAATACTGAAATTAATACTTTTAAGGAGGAATGTAGAATGTCTTTCCACCGGCTATTAACTATCTTTCTTCTTGTTATTGCCTCTCTTGTTGTAAGTGCATGTTCTTCTTCGACGACTTCAACTCCCAAAAGCCCAGAACCGCCAGTGTCTGATTCGGCATCATCTATCAAATTGTCGCTCGGGGCTCCTATCGAGCAGTTCGTAAAGAAATTAGGTCCCGTCAAGCAAGATGATGCTAGTAAAAAAATGCATCAATTCAAATTCAGCAACTCCATTGATATTTCTGGAAACTGGGGCACACCAGAAACTGCCCAAAGTATACATATTGACCTTCGTACTCGCGATAAAGACGGAAAACTAACACGTCCAGAAAGCGGAATTAAATCGCTTAGTGGCGTGGAAGAAGTACTAAGCTCTTACCTCCCGCCCGATGCAAAACTATTAAAGCAGGTGGCTTACCAAGATAGCAGACTGAAATTCCCCACTATTCATCAAAGAATCTTTCGCCTTTATGAAAGCAAGTGGCTTAGCGAAAATCTAACTTCTTATGCAAGTCTTCCTCGAAAAGACGTTGACGTTCTCCCTGCAAATCAATTCCAAGTAATTATCGACCGCGTTGAGGGTGGTTTTTCAAAAATCATCTTCGGAGTTGGAACCTTAGAGTGGGACGAAATCAACGAAGGAGTCCTTGAAAAGCAAGGATGGACAGAGATTAAAGAGATCAAGTAAACACCATTCAAGCCGCCTATTGGGCGGCTTCTTTTACGTCCACAAACGGGCATGAAAAAACCGCCCTTATAAAAAGAGCGGCTTTTTTCTTTATTATTCACCCAAAAAGAATTTCGAATTCATCATAGTCTGTAACCGAAGATATATCGATAGATTCAATAATATTATTCGCCGGAATAACCACATTGGGAAAGCATCGTCTTAATCCAGCTGCAACCTCGCGAGGTATCTCTACCCCGTGACTTTTATCATGAGCGCTTCCATCATAATTTATTGCGAAAATTTGATTGTTCTTCTTGAAAACATGAAGATGAGTTTGGTTTTTAGGTGTATGAGGAGAATGTTTTTTCACCGAATATACACCTCCAATAGGCTGACCAGGAAGCATTGCCTCTAGTAAAACCTTCTCGTCCTCTTTGCTTCCAACAAAAATGATTACTTTACGCGGGCTTGATAAAAACATAAACCCAACCCCCAACTTTTATTAATTCATTTTATAATTATACTACTTTTAATTTAGTTCCATCAAGAATACCTATTTTCCATCCATTCGGCAACCTCTCCACATTCGACCAGTCCGTCGTCTCAGGGGTAATTAGCTCCGGCTGGTATTTGCTAAAAAGAGGCGACAGTACCGAGCGGCAGCGCCCATGTAAGGGAGGAATGTTTCCGGAAATCTCCGGGCTGTCAAGGCGCATCACCAGGCCATGGCGGCTGCGGCATTGCTGGCTGGTCCGCATGTCCATGACAGCGGAAAAGCTCACGTAGTCAACGTCGTTGCCGTGGTACGAGGTCAAGCGGCCGCGGTTATACGCATAGGTTGTTTCTGTCGTGGTAATCAGCCTTGCCCTGTTCTTGTTCTTCTCAATCAGATTTGCGATGGCCTCCTCCGTCTGCGCTCGGGGAATTCCGTGTAGATGGTCCACCATAATCCCTTTTATGTTGCTGCTGATATCACCCTCCACGTCACCAGCCAAAAGCAACTCTCTTTTGGAAAACTCTTTAATGGCCTCCGCAGGCAATAGCCAAAATTCTTCCGTGCTATAACCAACCGAAGCCAGGCGGTAACAAGACGGCTGCCAGTCAACCAGCTTGTGCTTGCCAAAACGCCGCTCCAAATCTCCTACCAGCAAATCTCCATGCGCTTGGCCAACGGCGTAGGCGTCGCGCATCCAGCTTGTCAGCAGCCTGGCCAACTCCCCTGCGTGCGGCAAATGCCACTGCGCAATCTGCTGCTCCGTGTAAAGCGAAGGCATAACCATTAAGGCATGAATCTGCTTTTCAAACTTCCCCAGGAACTCTTGCTCCAGCTCACTCAGTCTCTTCAGCAGGCTTATTTCCAAGCGGGTCGCCATTGGCCTCACCTTCCTGCACCGGATAGCGGTTGTATTCCTGGACTGCCTTGGAAGCGGCAGCCGTTTCAGGCGGTTCCACTTCGCGCTTCGGCAGGTTCATGGCGTCGCGCACCGCATCCATGTCTTCCTGGTTCTGCGGCGTAATCCAGCCGCTGTTCGTCAGCTGCATGAAGCAGGTACTTAGCAGGTCCCTGGTTTCCTGAGCCAGTTTGATTTCGGTAAAATCTCCAAAGTTCTTTTGCGGTCCAAAGTTGTATTCCAGCATTGGCCGCACCAGCTGTTCCAGGAGCACTTCCTTCAGGCCTCTAAAAATGCTTGACATGTTCATGTTGAATATTTCAAAGTGCGCTTGGCCAAGAGCATACGATCCGGCGCCGTTGCCATCGTCAGCCATGAGCGTCGGGATCAGCAGCCCGCGCATCAGCATCTTATTTAGATACAGCGTGGCGTGGTTGAACGCTTCTCCAACGCCGGAGCTGCCATTAGAAAGGACCTCTGCGCGCGAATCGGTTCCGTCTTCCTTGTTTCCCGCCTTAAAAGCCAAGCCGGTACCATTTTGCAGCCGTTCCAGGATGCGCGCTGCATAAGCCAGATGGTTTATGGTTTGCCCCGGATTGTCTGGGTCCTCAATTTCATCGTCCGGCGTAAACGTGGCCACTACCGGTGTCCCGAAACGATCCAGTGCTCGGCCCCACATCTTAAGAATGGGGTCTTTTAGCAGCCAGTTCTTCCTGATGGGTTTAAAAATAGAGCAGCCGTAATGATTACCGAAGCGCCGGTTGAAGTTATACAAAATGGCCTTCTTGGCGTCAATGTCCACCGGACTTCCAGCAAACCACCGCCACTGCTTCAGGCCCACATATTCGCCTGTTTGCCTGTCTACTTGGATCAGCAGCGTCTTGGGGTGGTACGTAACAATCTTATCCAGGGCGATGCGGCTGCCGTCCGGCCGCCAAATGATTTCACTTCCGGAGTACCCTGCCCACAGGCCGCTTAATATTTCCTCGCAAGCCGTGTACAGATTGTCCTTCATCCCCTCGAAATTATCACGCACAAAATCGCGCATCTTGGCGTTTTCGTGGGTGTACTCGCCCAGCTTCATCAGAATGGCAAGTATTAAAAAATGCATCCCGGTAGCGACAGTCTCGTCGGTTTCCAGCATGCGTTCATATTCCGGAAGCGGAACAGTATCCATGTTTCGTATGCAGTTGTCGAAGAGAAAAAAGGTTGTATCAAGCTGGCTGCCGATTTGGCCAACCTGAGGGCTATATGATTCTGCCAATATGGATCACCTCCTACCAATCAACTTCGGCCATTTCGTTCTTGCCGGCCACGTTGCCGACAGCAGCACTTTTCAGGTCAGCAACCTCATACCCATCCAGGCCATACCAGATGGCTGAAAAAGTATGCGGGTCAATGGAAAATTCGTCTTCGATTATATTTCCGTCCCGATCCACTGCAAAAGTCAGCTCTTTCAGCTCTGCAATAATGTCCGTACAGGCATCCGAGCAAATGATTTTCTTAAACCGTTTGACCTTTTTGGTATAAGCCAGGCGGCTTCCCTGGAATTTCTTTGCACCGCGCATGTTAAATCCTTGCTGCCGATAGTACTTTATTGTCTTTGGTTCCGCTGAATCTGCTCGGATCAGCTCGTTGGTATCTTTGAACTCCGCAATTTCCTCGGCCGTAAGATCATCCGTCATGCCGTTTTTGTAGTATTGCCAGTACAAGTACAAAATCTTTCGCTCGTGGTCAATTGCCATGCGCACGATGGCGTTATAGGACTCAACAAAACCAAAGTCCATGCCGACACGCAGCATCCTGCCAGGTATTCCATGTACAGCCTGCATTACTTCTTCGTGTGGCCTAATTTCAAATTGAGGCAGCACCAGCTTGCCGTTAACACCAAAACGCCCCTGCCTCGCAACGCGGTAGAGGTCAGGGTCGTATGCTTTCAGCTCTTCAAGCTGCTCAATATAGCTTTGTGGTAAAAACAGATTGTCGTCAGCCAGTGAGTGATGATAGTACGTCTGCCCGATCCGCAGCATCCGCTCGCGGTACAAAAGTTCTTCGTCCACGCCAGGAACCTTGAAGAAGTGCTTAAAGGTCCAGTTCCCTTTGCCCACAGGGTTGGTGGAAATAATCATGTGTAGCGATAGAGTCGGATGCCGCAGCCGGCCAATAAGCTCCTTAAAGCCTTCGTACTTCAGTTCGCTGCCTTCTTCGCACCAGATGATGCTGACATTGTTTATGGACTTGAGCTTGCTAGGCTTATCCATGCCTTTGAAAATGATTTTGCTGCCATTGGGGAAGCGAATCTGCATTGGAGAAGTGACGGTGCGGATTACATCCTCTAGGCCAAGGTCCACGATTATTTCTTCAAACAGCGAAAAGCAGCTGTCTCGGATGGTATCGTATACCTCGCGCACCACCAGCGCCGTGCGCTTTTCTTGCAGCAGTTCTAAAATCAGCTTAAAGGCAATGTGGTAAGACTTGCTGGATCCATAGCCGCCTACGAGAAACTGAAATTTGCTTTGCCAGTCGAAAAGAAAGTCCTCAAAGTGAGGATTTACCTCTTTCTCAATCATGGCCGCTTCTCCTTGCGCTTAATCAGAATCTCAATCGGTTTCTCTTCTCCAGGTCCATTCGCTTTCTTCTCAGCAGCCTCGACCTTCCGGCGCTCAAGCTCCAGTTTTTCGGCTTCGACTTTGCGCTGCCACTTATCAGGCAGCCAATCGAAATATTTGATAACCTGCTCCCACGCCCACTTCTTGTCGGCAAGCTTAATGCTGATGCCGTCTTTGCCCTGTTTGATTTCGGTAATGACCGAGGTGTCTAGCTGCTCGCTTTCTCCAAGCATTACCATGCTGACTGGCTCTTTCAGGTATTCGCCGGTATCCTCGTCTTTCACAGGGCCTTTGTCATCATACACAAGCCGTTCGATAGCGCCGAACTTGAGATAGTCTCCCATGTCAGCGCCGATAATTTTCATGCAGAACGTCAAAAAGTCCTGAATATCGACGTGGATTGCCTGGCGGAATAGCGATTTTAAGCGGTCTACTTCTACCTTTATCCGCTCGCGCTGCATCAACCGGCATCCTAGGACTGCAGCAGATGCTTTATTCCCGTTCCCATACCCAGCCAGCAGCGCTGCCTGTGTCGCATTCCACGTCCGGACGTAGTGATAACAGAAGAGCTGTTCCTGTTCGGACAGCTCTTCTTCTGGCTCCGGTTCTCCCCTGCTTTTTGGGGTGCACCCTTTTTGCTTTTTTAGGGGTGCAACGGGTGCACCCCTTTTCTGTTCTTTTTTGGCAACTTTGTCGCGGCTCCAATTGTGCCGCTTTCGCCATGACTTGACGGTATTTTCCGAAACGCCGTACTTGGATGCTATGTCCTTATAGGCCATTCCCAGTAGATAATCATTCAGCGCTAGCTCGTGCTTCTCAGTCACATCACCACCTCAGTTCGATTGGGGTTTTCGGTATTATTCTGATAAAATATAAGTATTATTAGTCAGGAGGTGCCTCTTTATGGACAATCGGTCAAAGCAGAAATCAATCGAGGAAGAACAGTTGCTCTCTTTTATTAAATCAACAAACTTATTGCAATATGACAAAATTCTTCCTATTGCACAGAAATGCGAACCACCTGACTTTGAAATTCTTTACAAGAGCAAAAAAATAGCTCTTGAGATCACAGAAATAAGAACATCAATAAAATTTGCAGGCCATCCGCTGGCGGCGATTGAGAGTTACCAACAAAAAATATTGCAAACTGTAAAAAAGAATATTGACAAAGAAGCGCTACCTTGTAAAACACTAGAAGCAAAAGTACATTTCGTTAAAATTTCACATCCTGATGTTGGATATAACGAAAAAGAGATTGTTGCTCCCCTTACTACGTTAATTTTAAAGTATGCTAATCTCTTTAACAGCAGTAATGACGACTTTTATTCATCATTAATCTGCAAACGCCCCAACATACCCGGTATAGGATTAGTTTCGTTTACACCCGGAATTATAAAATCAACCCACTGGCTCCCCTATAATAGAATCGATAAAATGTCTGTTCATTGGGTTCAACGAGATCCATACGGCGAAATAAAGAAAGCTCTTTTAAAAAAAGAAAACCTAATACACAAATACGAAAATTACGAAAAAAAATATCTACTGCTTATCGCCAATAGATATTTAGGATCACAAGCCTTTGATTTATCTGATGAGTTTAGAAATCACACGTTCCCTACAAAATTTGATAAAGTTTTCTATTTTGATACCTTTCTTAGGGAAGGTTTTGAATTAAAAAGCATGTAAAAATCTTACTGGTCACCTTAAGAGAGTGCCTTTCTTTTGCGTCATGGCCCCATGCCGGCGCTCGATATTTATTGGCAAGTCTTTCTTCATGCCCTCGCGGCTGCCGAAGCTGCCCGAGCACTTACCGTGGCGAATCTCAATTTGATTAGCCTGGCAGACGCCGTTTAAGCGCCGGTCCAGGCAGTTTGTGTTGGAGCAGATAACCGTGGGCATGGGAAAGACCTCCTTTCGGGTATGAAAAAAGCGCCCCGAAGGACGCACATATTATTTACTGCACATAAAGTTTGTCTTTTATTTTCATAACATCACTAATCATCCCTCCTTTTCCTGCACCCCATATGTCGTTGAATTTTTCAGGCGTGATCTGCTCGTTCACAGCAATTGAATCTATTTGCACCAAAAATGAAATCCAAAATAAAATTGTTTCTTTCTCTTCAATTGTTAAACAATCAACAACAGCCAAGTGTTCACTCCAGTTTTTGTCATAAACAAAACATTCACTTTTATAAAATATAGTGCTCACATTTTTCGATTTATCTTTTAAAAGAGACTGCCAAGTAGAAAGTTTATCTAAGCTGAATTTCAAAAGTAAGTATAACGCTCTTTGCGAGGTGAATTTTAAAAGTTTACAATTCAGTTCATAATTCTCTGTTGCACTTCTTATTCCAGCTTGGTAACTATACCATCCACCAATAGCAGCACCCAAAAGAGCACCGGCAGCACTTAAGACGGCAATAAGAACGGGCTCGTTATTACTTATTTCCGTCCAATACATTATAACTATTAATAAAATCAGACCTATCACAAATACGACCCCTCGTACTGATTTATCCATTTCACATCCTCCTCTTACCATATTTATGTCTTCTTTTTACTTTTCTTTTTACTTGCGGTCGGCATATCCTTTGTAAAATATTAAAAATATCGCAATCAAAATGAAAAATAAAACAAACAATTCATTCACCGGTCCAACTTGACTCCACAAATAAACTATTGATACTAAAATAGGGGCATTAATTAGTATGCTATGTCCCAATGCAACAAAAATGAAACCTTGCTTACGGTATTTCTTAAAAGCAATTGAATTATCCCATTGATGTACCTTTTCATTTTCAATAAAAGGTCCAAGCTCTAAAGCACAGTATTTTTCAATACATCCAATAATAGAATTATGTTGACTAATAATTAAGGAAACGCCCAGTGCAAAAAATGCAATTACATAAAGCAAAACAAAATTAGTAATATCTTTGAAAACAAATCCCGCAACAGCAGCAACAACTGCCATATACCACGATAATAATTGATTTCGAAGATTAATCCGATTAATCAACTCAAGCCTAGCACTTTCGTAAAATTTCGAGGAAATAGAGTTGTCGATATGTTGATTCTTACTCCGCCTTATAATTACTATTCCATTGCTTTTCATGTTCCCACCCCTTTAGATGTATCTTTATAATTAGCTAAAGTCTAACATAAAACATACTTTCTTTTCAAAATAAAAAAGGCGCCCCGTTTCTGGAACGCCTATGTATCACCATACCAATTTTAGCATGTCAACCCCCTCAAAAAGTCTCATGTTTGTCTCATCTTTTTTTTCACGACGTATTTGAACCGGCCTTCATCTATCATCCCCAGGCGTTCGGCAATTGCCATAAGAATCTCATCAAGCCAGCGGAACATAGTGGCCCTGGAAATGCACAATTCTATAGCAATGCCATCATCCGTAAGCGTCCTCGGGCGCTCCCAGTATCGCATCCGAATAAGCCGGAACCTATCATCGTCAAGGTTATTCATTACGCCATCTATAGCGCTAACCACCCGCTCAAGCTGGGAAATTCTCGGCGTGCTGACAATAAGCCTGACTACTTGTTCTTCTGTTGGCGCTCCTGGGAGATTAGACCGGCCATAGCATTCGTCTTTCTTTCCGGTACCGCACATTTCTTCTTTGAGCAGGTAGTAGTCCCGTTTTGTGTCTTGAAAAATGGTCAATTCTTTTTCGATGAACCTTCTAACATCTTGTCGCATAGTATGCACCTCCACTCAAATAGCCATTAGGGCAGTCGCAATGCCGCCCTTTTTGTATATCAACCAGCGGTTTCCTAAACTGTTGGTTTTACTAAATTTATTTATTTTTCCTTATAATCACTAACATCACCACTTCCATCGATTCTCTTGCAATCACTTTAGCGTGCAAATCCAATAACTTTGTTATATTTTCCGATTTAATTTATAATTAATTTTATGTCACTTTTGGAACACTTCTACCAAATTAAAGGAGGCTTTCTTCTAACATGAACCACGTTTTCCAATACATATTGACTATATGGGCAAACCGCAAACGCATTTTAGCAGATTTCAACTCGGTAAAAAAAGACCTACGAGTAGTATTATTGATTGCCCTATCAATAGAGCTCCTACTTGAATTTATCCTGTTCAAAATACCAGAATGCTTTTCTGGTGCTTCAACAATTGGACAGCTATTCTCCAAATTATCTCTTTCTTTCATTGCATCATTCATTTTTTATTATCTAGTGGTACATCTAAAATCTCAAAACGACAAAAGAAATGGATATGCAGTAGCAATTCCATTGGCCGAAAGAATCATTTGCGATACAAGAAGCATACTAACAGAATTACATATAGAATTAGGAACCTCTTCAAGTAATGAGGATATTCGGTTAGCTCTAAATCAACTAACTTTATCTTCTACTGCGAATGTTATAGTAAGCACTTCTCCACCTAGGTATTTTACTTGGTTAGAATATCTAGCTTCTTACCACAACAATCTTATTGGAACGGTAAACTCTATTTTTAATTTCACTACCCTTTGCGATTCTGATTTCATAAAAAGAGCAAATGATATTCAGTATTCTCATTTTATGTATATAATAGGGAGTTTATCGGCAAATAGAATGGCATTATCCCCTTCTATGTACAACCAATCTCTAAATTATTTATCAGATTCCTTTATAGAACATATAGCTCTAATCAATGATTTAGAAATATATATCAATGAGAAAGCTAATGCCCTCTCTTTAGAAAGAAACACATAAGTACACCCTCACGCCCCCTTCCTATGCGCTCCATGGGAAACAGTGCACTTTACCGCCGCTCCCTTACTCAGCATGTCCGCCCGGCTCTCGTATCCGTGGCTCTGTGCGTGAGTGTTGGTAAGCCATTCCATCCACTGACCGCACTCTTTGCAGTAGTATCCGTGCGAAGGCAGCATCACCGGAGCCGTCGGCTCATGCCGCCGATCCAGCTGACCTGCAACAGCCAGTGCAACGTCACGCCGTTCTTTTCTTGCGATCATGTCCCCACCCTATTCTCTTGAATTGCATCGGTGTCGCCAGGAACACCACGCAGCCCCAGCAATATTTGACCCGCGCTATCTCGATATAGCCAATCCGTTGCCTGTATTCCAGTTCGCAAAGCGGCACCATCAGAAGGTCGTCCATGGTCTACCTCCCCGCCTCAATCTCGGCAATCGCTGCAAAGATTGGATAGATTTGCTGCGGCACTACGGCGTTGCCCAAGCATTTCAGACGCTTTGCCCTATTCTTTTGCCCTTGAATTACTCGCGGTGGCTCGTAACTATACTGCTGAGATATTTCGGCTACTTGATTATCAAGGTGAAATTGAACTTTCTTTCCGTCTTTACGATAAATCGTATTACCTCTTTTTATCGCATCATTCGGAATGTTTTTCCCGCCAGATGGTGTAGTTGGAGTCATCCAGTCATCACCATTTCCTAACGGCGCAGGCCAACCAGGCCATTCTTGTTCAGCTTTTTCAATATCTGTCCATTTTATGGGGAAACCCATAAGACATTCCACCCAATCGGCATTAAGTTGGCCTTTGTTGTTTGGTTCCATGACTTGACCTTTTAGGTTCATTCTTGAAGCTTCTTCACCTTGCCGCTCGGTACCATATTGACAACCGCCTTTATAATCAGAAGCCCGTGGAGTTCCCCACATTTTTACTTTTACTGCCCACCCCAATTTGTTCGGTTTATCTCTTTTGTCCCCAGAGCAGCACAAATTTAAATCATTCGAGGCTGCTAGTGAATTAGGAGTTGGCCAAAATAAACACTCTGTCTCTTTGGTGCGGCGCTCCGATATCGCCAGCTCCATAGCACGACCATCCGACACGATACCCAAGCGCGGCCAAGTCGTAGAGAATGGTTCCAAAAGTTCCCCCCCGTCTCCCGGAAACATCAGTAATTGACAAGAGTCCTGCAACATTTTCGCCCAATACCCACCGCGGTTTGAGTTCTCCCACAATGCGAAGCATCTCAGGCCATAGGTAGCGGTCATCTTCTTGCCCTTTTCTGCTACCGGCGACGCTAAACGGTTGACAAGGAAATCCACCGCAGACAATATCGACTTTTGATATGCCATCTTCTTCGAGCGTTTCTTTACTAATCTTTCTGACATCGCCATAAACCGGCACCCCCGGAAATCTCTTTTTCAGCACACTAACCGCATACGATTCTATCTCACAAAAAGCCACCGTCTCAATTCCTGCCCACTGAGCAGCAAGGTCGATGCCGCCGATGCCGGAGAAGAGGGATAACATTTTTAGGTTCACGCCCTCACCCCTTCCCTAAACTTAACCCTCGTTAACGCCTTGCTCACTGCAAAAACTCAACATCCTCAACGCTCCTGGCCACCACATACAGCCCACCATGAGCCTCAATATCCGCCTGAAAGTCCAGCTGCCACTCGGACAGCTTGCCTTTCGGAGCCTTGACCTCAATGTACACCGTCCGCCCATTCTTTATCGCCGTCAAATCGCTAAGCCCCTTGTGACACCCAAGCCCCTGTTGATGCCGGATCACGAACCACCCACGCCAGCGCAAGTACTCCCGAATCGCGTTTTGGATGTCCGTCTCCGTCGGCCCCTTTGGCTTGCCCTTTTTTCCTGAGGAAATCCTGGCGAAGTCCGCCTCACTCATCCGCATGGCTGTTGCTCCAATTCTTCACGCAAAATTTTGCAAAGCATAGACCAAATAGTCTCCGCAAACATTCTGTCAGAGTAAGAGTATTCTTTCACGCCGCTGAAAAGTTCCCAGAAATCAGGGTCAACCTCAGAAATTGCCGAGCTTTCGTTTAAAACAACCACGCAATAACCTTCATCCTCAATTTCCATGCTGTTGACTAAATCGTAGGCTTCCCTAGCTTCTTCCTTGCTACAGCTACACTCCCGCCGAAGACGTAAGATGTGCTCTTTCCACATGGCTACAGACTTATCAAAATTAAACTTTGGGTCCGACACCTTGTTGAGTAGATACTCTGAGGAACGCTCCAGCTCCAAAATAAAATGCTTGAACGTCTCCCTGCCATGCCGCGGCCAAGAATAGTTCCAGTCACCAAAGGAACTGTGGCAAGTCATGCCGCCGGCGGCACTATCGATAGTGAAAACAGCCCATTCTCCGCGGTTCCAGCGAATATCATACTTTTCGACAGTACTCTTTTTGCAAGTAAACTCTTTATTCATAACCTCGCCTCCATCCTTGCGCAGTGGAAACAATGGGTACGGTCCGCTTCCGGATCCACGGCAATCGCGCAATCCTCGCAAGGGCTGCTGCTAGCCTTGGATACCCTGCACAAGCACCCGACCAACAATCCGGCCAACATGGAAACGCTTGAGATAACCACCACCATGCCAACGATCTGGCTCAAGTCTAAAAACATCTCGCACCTCCACTCACCCACATTAGGCAATATCCAACCGGTGCCGGCATCGACACTCAACCATCGCCCGCTGCTCATTCTCTATATAGCCTTGCCCCTTACAAAGAGGACACTCCGGGTCTATCTTCGGAGCGTACTCCCGGAAGAGTCCGTCCACCAAAAACGTGTGCGGCATCTTGATAAATTTCTCAGCCGTCCCAGCAACAGAAACCCGATACTTTTTCGCGGCTCTCACCAAATCAGCCGGCGGAATGCTTTTACCGATAAGCCCCTTCCATGCCTCCATGGCCTTCGACATCCCCGATCGGCGCGGATACTCATTCCAGAACGCCATAAAATCCGTTCCCTGCTCTCCGCCCTCGTCCCCCTCTGTTTTATTCATGCATATTTCTCCGTCCGTACTTCCATCCGAAACAGAAAAGTTATCCACAGGTCGAACTTCCTCGCGCGCATTACTGGGTTCCGTAGATGGTTTCAGGTTGGGGGAATCAGTAATAGGGATAGGGGAATCCGCCGGGCTAGTACGGTGCTTTTCTGATGCAAGTCCGGTGCTAGCACTGTGCAAGTCTGGTGCTAGTCCGGTGCTAGTCTGGTGCTCACCTAAAACCCTTGTTTCATCTGGCTTCTCGCCATTTACCTGTTTTTTACATCCCTCTAAATCTGGTGCTTTCCCTGTACTGGAATCAGTCTCGCACTGTTCTTGTCCGGTGCTAGTCTGGTGCAAGTACGGTGCTAGTCCGGTGCTAGTATCAGACAAGTCTGGTGCTGGTATGGTGCTGGCCGCTTCCTTCTGATGAGGGTTTTGATGCGTCACAAAATGCATAATCTGAACATATTTTTTGCAATTATATTCATATCTGATAATAAACGCCGGTTTTCCATCATCTTCTTTGACTGACGCAAGCTCATTAAGCAGCTCATCAATATTGCAATCGTCGTAAGGCAATATTTCCGCTTTAATTTTCTTCGGACGGTCCTCCATGCGCCCTTCCCTATCCGCCAGTGTCCAAAGGCCAGCAAAAAGGAGTCTGGCCAAAGGCTGACACTCGGCCAATGCGTCATTGGTGAAAAATCCTGGCTTTATGTTTCTCGCTCTGGCCAAACTACGTCACCCCTACTCTTTAAAATCAAGCTCCGTCTGCCGCCGTTTCCATTCCGCCTCTTCGGCTTGCGACTTCTTCCAGCAAACAATCCCATATCCGCGGTCAATACTCTTAGCATCTTTCAGCACGCGATGGCAGCGGCCACAGCGGCAAGCGCTTTCCTTCTCTATATCAAATTGCCTCCTTCATCTTTGCTTCGCATTTCGGGCACTCACTGGCCCAAGGGCTGCCGCTAGCATGATGGCACCGTTCGCAAATCGCAGATAGCGTTCGCCATTCAGTACCGCAGCCAGGGCAGCGCAGCTTGACCATGGGCCACGAATATCCGACTTGTACTCCTTCGGTATTGCACTTTAGGCAATAGGTCCGAGTGGTTACGCCGGGCTTGCATTTCATTACTTCACGCCTACAGCTGCATCCAAAATCTCATCATCGGTCATTGGCTTTTCCGGCTCTTTAACTTCGCCAGTTTCTAGATCTACATCATACGTCGCTGTAAAAAAGCTCTCACCCGTTACACCCGTCTTGTCTTCTTGAACCTTGACCACGCTTTCATCGCGGCTGATGCCTTCCATAATGGCCTGAGCCTCTACAGAGATTGGCATGTACTTAGTCATGGCCTTCATGGCCGTCTTCTTGGCCATCTCGTCAAAATGGTCAGCCCAGGGTCCATATAGTTTCCCTGTATCCTTATCCTTCGATTTAGAAAAGCGTTCAGCATGTTCTAAGGCCTCAGCCCTACTGAGATAAAAGAAACCGTATCCGCCGTCTTTTAGGTGATATACCGAGTAGTATCCAGTGACGTCTCCGCGGTTACTCGCGGCCGGTTTATGCTTCAAGTTAGCATGAACACCAAGCTCATAATCAAACTCATCATTTTCTCGAACCTCATAGGCGTAGACCTGAGATACATCACCAGTGCGCCGGACCAAGTCTAACAAGCCCTTATACCCAATTTGAAACTGCGCCTCCATCTTCTTGGTCTTCCCATTCCAGAAAGGAACCAAGTACGCATGGCCAATTAGATTAGGCTCTAGTCCCAGCGTCGCGCAGTTCATGATGGCGCCGACAACACTCTCCGGAGTACACTCCATAAGCTTAGGGTTCCTCGAGATTGCCTGCAGCCCGATCCGCGCCATGCGCTCTGGCGTTACATGCTTTGGAACTAGGCTTTTCATGGCCTTAAACTGCTTTCCAAGCTCAGACGTAATAACAGAGGTAAAAGATTGTTCTTTCTGCTGTTGAGAAGTTAGGTTCACGTTTTGCGCCTTGTTGGCCAAGGCTTGATTATTTCCGTTTGCTGCTGCCATAGTATCTCCCGCCCTTCCTATTTCACGGAGAACCGCCGACTAGGCGCTCCTGGTTTTGTGTAGTTTTGATATATGCCCGGATAGTCTTTTTCAAACTTGGCCTTGTCGAACGACTCACGCGGCTTGGTGCTTTTCCAAATGACAACTCGCTCACCGCACTCACCGGCTTCGTTCTCTCCAAGAAACTCTTTGAGATGATTTTCAGCAAGCCGGACTGCTTCTTCTGCAGTCTTTAGGCTTTCCTTTCCTGTCTCGTACTGCTCGATCCAGAAAGCAGCGTCCGCTGGAAGGTCAATAGTGCTACCGTTAGAACTTGGAAGCTCACGCTTTAACGCCTCAGCACTCGCTTCACTTCCGTCAATGGCGGGCCTCGTTCTCGTCTCAACGAGCGACCAAAAATCTGCTTCTTTTTCAATCAGCATCCGGATAATTTCTTCATTGCGCGGAATCTCTTTCCAAACAAAGATCTGTCCGCCAATCAATACGGCGATGTACCACTTCTTTAAGCCCGTCACGGCCAAATAATGTTGGCACTGCAGATAGTATTCGTCTGGAACTTCATCGCCCTCCCATCGGCTTTCTTGGCGCCAGCCGGCTGTTTTGCATTCAAGACCTGCTTTCTCTCCTACAACAAGCCGATCGACGTTGGCGAACATATATGAATGTTTAGGATGAAACAGGATCGCGTTCCGGCGCTTGACCTTCTTGCCGGTTCGGCGTTCAAACTCTTTAGCGACCACTTCTTCGAGCGTGTTTCCCCAATACACGGATTCCTTTTCGCTCAAATCCTCTGGCTCCACCATGCCGGTTTTCTCCAGCCATAGGGCAATAGGTGACTTGTATTTACTGATTCCAAGAACGGCAGCCACATCGCTGCCTCCAATTCCGTTTTTACGAGTCTCAATCCAATCCTCATGACTCATATTGATAGTGGCAATCGCGCTCATTCATCATCTTCCTTTCCAGCGAAATTGTATTCCCAGCAATCCTTGCAGTATTTATGAAGATCTAACCCTGGTCCATAACGAAGGTTCCCTTCGTTGGTAGGCGCTCCGCAGTCGTGGCAGCATTCCATTTCCTCTTCAGGCTCATCCGGCGAATCCGGACCACGAAACGGATAGGCTGCGCTTTTCCATGAAAGCTGCGTTACATCAAGAAGCATGTTGGCTCCCCACGCCCCCGTCCTTAGCATTAGCTATTTTCCCAACAACGAGCGTGGTCCAATCATTCTTGCACTTGGGGCAAATGCGATGCACGACTCTGCCATGGTGAAAAATAACATCCCCTTTAACATTGCAATCAGGGCAGTTCACTACTTCTTTGACGTTGCTCATGCCGCCTCGCCCCCTTGCCGCAGCTTACTCCAAATGACTTCCTGGATAACTCTGGCCAAACCAGCTGCGAAAGAGTTGTGCGTATGCAAATACCACCGCCGAACTGCCCGAAGCTCATTGATCGACATCTTCAAAAAAGCCCTGACGTGCCGCAGCCCTGTTTGATATCCTGTCCGGTACCGATTGGACTGAAGCATCTTTTCATGCAGCGTATTAAAGGCTTTTACCGTTTTTTCACTCATATAGATCGCTCCCTTTCCGATGCATACGAAACGTGGTATACTATCGGTGAATTCGTTTTTCTCGTAAAGTCGTCGGCGCTGCAACGCTGGCGACTTTTTCTATTGGCTGTAGTGCTAGTGAGAATAATGACCCAGCGCACATCAGCGCGCCTCGTTGGATTTTCCGCCATACCGGCAGTTCTTGATTGTCGATGCGGTCATCATAGGCAACCTGAATCATGTCCGGCTCATGGCTTCTCATAATGTTGATTCCAGCTTGGTAACAAATGACGGCTCTAGAAACTCCGCCGCGGTCAATAGCCGGAAGGATCTTCTTCCCGATCGGACTCATCCGCAGGTGTTCATACTCAAGATATGGGTCCTCATATAGCTCTGCCATGCTCATGACTGTTTCGTCCGTAGGCCGTGTGGTTGATTCATAGTTAGAAAGCGTCCTAGTGGATATATGCAAGGCTTCTGCCGCTACCTCTTGGCTCTTCCTCGCCCGCTCCCGGCTTTCACGATAGGGATTCCGGAAGGTTTCTGTCTGGTTTGCGAATCCTTGTTTCATGGTATTCACCTCCTTCCAATGCGATAATTGAATCAGGGGTTAACCACCTCGCACCTCCACTCACGCCCGCTACATGCGGGTTCTTTTTTTAAGCAACCAACAGGGCAATGAACACCGTGGTTCCGAGAAGAACTGCACCGACAGCCGTTGAAATGGCGCTGGGCAATTCTCTTCGAATCGTTTTCCCAAAAGAGAAACGAATATTGATCAGCTGCATCGATCACGCCCCCTTTGCTGTTTTCTCGGCAGCTTCGGCCGCCATGGCTTCTTCAACCTCGATTCTGGCCTCCGCTTTCATCGCCACCCGAAGAGCCTTGACCTGCTTTTCCTCATTGGGAGTAAAGGTCTTCACCACTTCGCAGATATTCCGGCCAACGTGGTGAACTTCATGAATCTCCTTGATCAGCCCGTCGTCTCCAACAATCACGGCTTGCGCCTCAGGATGCTCGGCAAGAAACTCTAACTGAAACTTGGTTGCTTCTAGTACCATCTCCATGGCTGACTCTTCAGATTTACCAGAACTGGCTGCTAGGTCATTGGCTGCCTTTTCGGCTGATCGCAGGACTTCTTGGGCAACTTCACCAGTAATGTTGTATTGAGCCAGAAGCTCAGTTATTTCTTTTTCCATCGATGCTTTCACTCACACCCTCCTCTCTCGCGTGGCCTTCCTTTACTAGCTGAAATCTATACCCTAATGCTGCAAATACTTTTTCGGCAGATTCAAGCGTCGGCGATCGTTTCCCATTGCAGTAATAAGAAATAGACCTTTCAGTCAGACCACACTTTTTAGCAAGCTTCGCGTAAGACAGTTTATGGTGCTTAATTTCTGCTGTAATTATTTGCTTGAAATCTATCACAGTGCATTGCTCACCTCCTTGTATGAGTAGTACAATATGATTAAACTGAACTAATGTTCTGATTTCATGTTTCTACTTGAAAGGAGAATAGAAATTTATGCTTGATATTGATGCTTTAGAGATGTTGCAAATACTTGTTCCAATGTTCGAGTCTGATTCAGAAAGTAAGATATTCGGCGAACCTGATCTTCAAGAGTTAAATCTCTATAAGCCCGTTCCCGTTATAAAGGGAGATTTAGATGTTTTACAGAACGCCGGATTAGCTTCAGTACGATATTTCCGTGATGACACAGTAATCAAACTCACCCCCCTCGCTTTTCGCGAGCATTACAATCTAAAAAAGGCTTACCCTGTAGATGCTTTGCTAAAATTAGTATTGGAAGTGTACGACCAACAATCAATTCCTGGTTCAATGTTTTCAATATCAATGCCAGATGATCCAGAGACATATCTTATGAGTATTCAACCATACTGGCAGCTTCAAGAACGAAAGTTAGCTACAATAACGCAGTCCGGCAATAAGCTACAAGTATTTTTAACAGAAGAAGGAGTTACATTAGCGATGAAGCATCACCCCTTATCTCCGCAAAGCACCCCTCCCGCCTCAGTGAATTTCAATAATTGCGGAATAGGCAATGCCTTTGCTAACTCCTCTAACATCACTATTAACAACACCACTAATAATGGGATCAGCATTGAAGAACTCAAAAATATAATTAATTCAAACTGTACTAACACTACTGATCACGCTGAAGCAACTAAGCTAGCTAATTCTCTCGAAAATGGAAATATCTCAAAAGGATGTTTAGAGAAATTTTCTGATCTCATTGCCAAACACAGCTGGTTATCAGGAGCCGTCGCTCAAGCTCTTCTCCGGAAGACTCTCGAGTAACGGATATTGCTCAAAGATTTTCTCTAGTTCCGCTTTGAGTGGTACAAGAAATGCCTTGTACGTAACAGACGAAGACAGTTCAATTGCAGCCTTTAATTCGGAACTTGAAACTTTACCAGGATTGTCTGCGAGATATTTCAAATGCTCGTACGTGGCCTTAAGAGTTACTTCCCGGAATGAAGTTAATCGCAAATACTCAATGGGAGGTAAAAGATCAGCCGTGTTGCAGGCAATCTTTTCGGCTGCTTCAAACACTTCTCGAAACTTACTAACCGGAACATTATGCTTTGCCAAGACTCCAACGACTTCCATAGCCACATTCTGAACAACAATACCGTTCATATTTCACCTCCCCCGCCCCCGAATCAAACTACATAACTTGTTGCCCCTCTCCTTGTCGAGTAGTACAATAGTCTCATGAACAATAGTTCTTAAGACTATAAACCTATTCCAAAGGAGCTAGTTCAATGAGCCTTTCATTTAGCGGTCAAGAAATCATGACCATCTACCTTCACTTCATTCAGAAACTAAGACAACTTGAATCTCAAAAGAACGAACCCGAGAGCTTAGAACACCTTGAACAGATCAACCAACAAGTCAAGCAATACTCAGCGGTTCTTGAAAAAATTGAACTTACATATCCTCGCATTAGCGATGCGCAGAAGTTCTTGTGATACCACCTCCTACGCCGCCGGAAATCTATTGCCCCTTTCATTTTGTTGCGTTTCGCGACATTTATTCTCAAAAAAAAGAACCCATTCAAAGCCAAGAACTTTAGAAATTCTTTTAGCCGATTCAACGCTTGGGTTTTTAGTTCCTAATTCAATTTCACAGTAAAATGCCCTAGAAACATTACTTTTGCGAGCAACTTGCGCCTGAGTCATTGCTAGCAACATTCGCTTCTCTTTTAGCCAGCTCAAAATCCACACCCTCTTTCTTGTTGCTTTATGCTACATTTTTATTTTAGTCGCGCTTTGCGACAAAGTCAATCATTTTTCTACTTTTCGCTACAAATATATTTTTATATGTTGCTCTGTGCTACAATTCATTATAAAGGGAGGCTTGATGTATGCTAGGATTTAGACTCCGCAGTTTGCGCGAAAACAAGGGCCTTACTCAAGCTGAACTCGCAAACCAGCTTGATATTAGTCGCGGAACTTACGCCCATTATGAATTGGATAAACGTGAGCCTGACAATGAAACAATTTCTAAGTTTGCCCAATACTTCGCCGTCACGACTGATTACTTGCTGGGCGTCTCTGACGATCCCCGCCCCGTCAATCCTTCTACCAACAAATCGGCCTCAGCTAAAGAAACACGCCAGCTCGAAAAGCTCCTCGAAATGGACGGACTCACCTTCAAAGGTGCTCCCCTTTCAGAGGATGACAAGAACAAAATCAAAGCAGCCTTAGAAATCGCATTTTGGGATGCGAAGGAAAAGAATAAACGCTCTTGAAAACTGTCGTACTGAATTGTACGTGGATTGAAACTTAATCGCACTCTAGACGCAGCAACAGACCAAAAATAAAAACGCGGCAAGACAGCTTGACCGCGCTTTTTTGCAATCATTTTTCGTGAACATACGTTTGCTAATGGGAGGTTCGTGTGAATATTCCCCTCAGAATTAGAAATCTTATCAAAAGACATGACACTAACGACCCCTACAAAATAGCAAAGGAGCTCGGCATCACCGTACTGGCTGTCGAACTCCCGGAAAGAACCTATGGGATATTTAAACGCGTCTTAGGGCGCAAGTATGTATTGGTCAATGATAGCCTGCCTGAAGGCATCCAGCGCTTTATTGTAGCTCATGAGCTGGGGCACTTCCTCATGCATCCAGGGTATAGTTACTACCGGATGGAGAACCGTGGATATTATGCCTCGACCAAGAAGGAAGAAGAGGCGGATCAGTTTGCGTTGCTGTTGTTGAAAAATAATATGTAGGTGATTTAGTTGGTGTTAAATAATAGAAATGAATTTGAAAAAACATTAGTCATATTGGCTACAGTACTATATTTTTACAGCGTTCTTTTTGACATTGGATTGTTAAAACCATTTTCTACCGAGCTTGCTTTTGACAAAGATTTAATGACTACACTTTTTCAAGTTCAAGCATCTATCGCAACTTTAGGAATTGCAATTATTTCGATTTTATCTGGAACTTTTAAAGAAACGTATTACGGTATTCCGGTCTCTCATTATATTACTCACCTAAAGCCTAATATCTTTAAGCACAAGAACATTATCTTCGCAGAATTAACGCTACTTTTATTTAGCTATGCTTTTATTATTCTTACATTTTTCAATTCTGTAGTCAGTACATTTTTCATTAGTACAGCAATAATTGGAATAATGGTTCATGATATATTTAAAAGCTTTCAGGGAACACATTACCTTAAAGAAGAAATTTCGCAATATTGCCTATCATTCTTTAGGAATAACTCCTCAGATCTTACCAGAATGAATAATATTTATATTGGCATAAATAACGACATTGAGCTTTTGGTGAATTCTAACAATTTATTGAGGCTTAAGGAAAATCTAAACTTGCTAATTGGCATTATAGAGTCACTCCATTATCACAATCGCTCCAGCGCCGAAGAAATAGATTTATGGCGACAAACTTATATAAATATTAGCCTTATGCTATTCAAACAAAAAACAAGCAAGGTTTCATATATCGCAATAAAGTCATTAGATAACGTATTGTCATTTCCTAATATTCAATTCATTCATTCACTCTTACCTTTATGGAGTATGCTTTATCACCACTTAATAAACTGCTTAAGAACTCTAGACGACGATGACTCCTTTTATTTGTTAATAAGTCTTCGATATAAAGTATATTCTATTTTCCGTGATCAACCTAGCTTGATTTCACCTCCTTTTGTGCAAGAATTTTCAACAGATATATATGAATGCTTTTTGAGTCGAAACATTTTTTTTGATAACTCTTTTCTTAATCATTGGAAAAAGATAATGTTTGAGGAAATAAAAAGAGATGCACTTCACGGAGATAATTCTATTTCAAAAATAGCACATCGTGAACTATGTCAATTTTCTAAGACTATCATTGATCATTCCGAAGAGCAACTCATTAATAAATATATCAAGCCGCTTTTCAGAAAACACCTAACAAACTCACAAGATATTCTATATGTATTCAAAATTGTTATATATCTATATTATTTAGCGATCAAAGAAACAGAAACCCATGCTTCAAAATCACAGAAAGATATAGCAACAATGCTTTTGCAAGATTTGAAAGACCTGCTTCCAAACGATAATTTAGTTTTTCATAATTCAGGAAAATTCGAAAAAGAATTTATCCTTGAAATAAAAGACCAACTAAGCAGATGGGAAATATTTGAAAATAATGTAGTTAAACACCCAATTATGGACAATACTATCGACGAGTATTTATTGTTTTTCTTGCTGACCGTTGAAAATGATTGGGGATTTTTATCACAAGGATTGGTTAATATAATTCAAGATAGATATTTCGAATTTTATCAAAGATATTCCGGTCCTCGTAAAAAAGCCACCGAAAAAAGCCTTGAAACTTTCTTTACACTCTTCCCTATTAATAATATTTCTTCAAAAAACGTTACCGAAATCATTAATAGGTTCACTAATATACTTGAAAATCTTTATAAAAAAGATAAACTCAAAAAAACAAAATTAGATAAACTTAATTCTTCTAATCTGACCGATGCTGAAAACAACTTCCAACAGATACTTACAAAAAAATTAGAATTCATTTTAGAACCTCTATCTAAAACTTCCAGTAGTCAAATAGTCCAGGGTGACCAAATACAAAGTTTTGAAAATTATACATGTGCAATAACTGATCACTACGTCGAACACGATATAGTCGAGTATTTTACATATCATTTTATTAACTTAATCAAAAACATTCTATTAAACAAACTTACCATCAAGACTTTAAGTGAAAAAGATAATAATATGCTTGAAATTTTTCTTAAACTTTTCAACGACTCTGATATTAATCTCAATACAATGATTGGTTATCGTGATTGTTTTTTTGACAGAAGTAATTTTGAAAAATTTTCAAGTCTTTGTGAAAACTTAAAACAAATCAAATCAGGTTTTGTAAACAATTATGTTATTGCAATAGATAGTTCATTATTTTATTTTAAAATCCAAAAAGTTACTCTCTCAATTAATAATTTATCACATGAAGAAATATTGGAAATGGCAACCAAGCTACCTGATGGAAACTATTCTTATAACATTACCAACGATATTTACTTTACTTATTCTGAAAGTGAACTGGTCGAATTTCTAACTTACGCAAGAAAAATGATAAACGTTAAAGTAGATTATGAATATGGCTTCCATAATTCTACTGATAAGATAGGTGTAGGAATAATAATTGAGTCCAAGTAGTTATAAGGATGCACCTATAAAATAATCAAAAGGAAGTGCTGTCTTGAACGAAAATAAATTTCATCAAAGGCTATGGTTCGCTTGGATTATGATTATTTTCTTCTTCCCCGTTGGTTTGTTCTTGCTTTGGAAATATAAGCATCACTCCTTAAAAGCAAGGCTCGCAATCACCGGGATTCTTCTTGCCATCATTCTATTTAACGGAGTTTTCGGAGATAAAAAAGGCGCTACCCCCGCCAAGCAACCGCAAGCTACGCCTTCGGCGGCGACGGCCAGCGCACCAGCAGTGTCGGCTCCACTGCCGAAAGACATTTCCGGGCTGTCTGCATATTTGCAAAACTATGTTCCGGCCAATATCGATAAAAACAAGGTGCACATCACAATGGACGAATCGTCAAATCTTCCCGGCAAGTACTTGGTAGAATTGCAGATCGACGCAATTGATCTAACGAGAGATAAAGGTATGGCAATTGCCCGTGACTTTGTTTCTGCCACTTATAAGGCAACTTATGCCGCCAACCTTCCGGTCATTTATTCGTCTGTGTCCATCCAAAAACCTGACGGATCGCGCCTTCTTGGTGTTGGGCTAGGCAAATTAATTGCCGACAAAAGCCCTCAGAACACTTGGTCTGAATTCAAAATGAGCCCCTCCGACTTTGAATCCTTCATGAAGAAAAATTATGCGCAAAACATCAAGAACGGGAAAACTTTCTTTGATGGAAGATGTTTTATAAACAATAACTAAGCCAGGAGATGACCCCAATGGACCAATCCTCAGAAATAGCCAAAGATCTAGTCTTGGCTCTGATCCACGAGAAGGCGCTGCGGCTGGTGCCGAGCAACACCTCCCGCCCGGAAGAAATCAACAAGTTTGCTATTGAGCAAGTAAAGGAGGCGTATAGAGAGATCTATAACATGATATCTGAAAAAGATTAATTTTGTACAGAAAGAAAGTGACGAAATGGTAAAAAAACTAGCCCTTTTGTTCATGCTTTTCTTGCTCCCATCATTAGCCAGCGCCCAGCAAATTGACGTTCGCTTCTTAGACATCGATCAATACATAATGGCTAAAGACAACGTAACGTTGATTGATGTCCGCTCGACTATGAGCCGTGATCGAAGCAAATTAGAAATTCCAGGAGAAGTCTGGATCAATCCTAAAAGCGGCGCCGCTCTCGATTCTTTTTTGGCATCCGCCGACAAAGACACTTCGTATGTAATTTTCTGTTCTTGTACTGATGATAATTACAGTATTCGCACAGCGCAGATATTAGCAAAGAACGGTTTTGAAAAGGTCTTTGTACTGAGAAATGGTTGGGACGTTCTCCAGAAGAACGACACCATAGAAAAAGTGGAGGTGCAATAATGAAAAAGGTTTTCTTGCTCGCAGCGCTTTGTCTCTTTCTTCTTCCGGCAGTTGCATTCTGCTCCCCAACAGATGCGGTGCCTCCTTCTGATACAGCTGCGCTCCAGGTCAGCCAAGCACCGGACGCAGACCCAAACTCTATCGCTGGCATGAAAGACCCAGACCTCGTTCCGATGCAGCGCGGCTGCTGTAGCCATCACGGCGGCGTAGCGTATTGCGACGAGGAAAAAGGCCGGTATGTTTGCAATGATGGAACGTATAGCCCTACCTGCAGATGCTAAACAAAATACTTAGCGGCCTTCGCTGGCCGCCTCTCTTTTACTCGTTTTTACCGAACATACGTTTCAAGGAGGCCTTATAATCATGAAAACAGCAATCTACTGCCGTGTGTCGACGGATGACCAAGAGGCTCGCGGCACTATCGATGCCCAAGTCGAATTCGCAACAAAATACTGCGACCTCCACGAAATAGAGATAACAGCCTGGTACAAAGATGACGGCATTACCGGCACTCTCCCGCTCGAATCCCGCCCAGAAGGCTTGCGACTAATCGAAGATGCCAAAGCAGGCAAACTGGACACTCTGCTCATTTACAAACTAGACCGCTTCGGAAGATATGCTAGAATCATCCTAAACGGCGTCCACCAGCTTGAAGAACTAGGCGTGCAGGTTCGCTCTATGACTGAGCCCTTCGACACCGGCAGCCCAGCAGGCCGCTTTCTACTGACCATCCTTGCTGGCGTTGCTGACTTGGAGCGTGACAATATCCTCTCCCGCATGGCGATCGGCGCTGAGCGAGCTGCAAAGGCCGGGAAATGGCTTGGCGGGATTGTCCCCTTTGGCTACTTCGTCAACGATGGTGGTTTTCTGGAAGTCAATGAGAATAAAATGGCCGGCTGCGAAATGTCCGAAGCCGATGTGATCCGGCTGATATTCCAACTCACAGCCGAAGAAGGTATGTCCACCATACAGATCGCCGACCGCTTCAACGCTATGCAGTTGCCTACCCGCTATGTAATTGATAATCGAAAAATCATGCGCGGCAAGCGCCAAGTTAGCACCTCAGGATATTGGCACCCGAGTCGCATTCTCTCTATCCTGCGGTCTACCACATACAAAGGTATTCACCACTACGGCAAGCGCTCTAAAAAAGAAGTCATCTCTCGCAAGGTGCCATCCATCGTCTCAGAAGACATCTGGGAACGTGCCCAAGAAGTCATCGAAGACAACCGAATTGAATGCGTCCGCAACGCCAAACAGCAGTATTTGCTGCGGAGCTTGATTAAGTGCGGTTCCTGCGGTCTAACATACTGCGGAGTACCGGACGCACGTCACAACAAGCGCTATTATGCTTGCTCGGGAAAGACTAAATACCGTGGACCTATTGGAAAATGCCGCTCGAAAAACGTTAGTGCGGAATGGCTGGAAGAGCTAGTTTGGAATGAGTGCGTTAACTTTATCCTGTCCCCTGGCGAAGCCGTGAAGAAAATCAAAGACAACCAGCCCGAGAAAGTCGACTATTCCCACGAGCTGCGCCTCGTTGAAGAAAAGCTCTCTCAAAAGCAAGACGAGCGCATGATGATCCTTGACGCCTACCGCCGGAATATCATTTCTGAGCCGGACATGATAGTCCAAGTTTCCCGAATTAACAACGAACAGCTTTTGCTCGAACAGCATCAGGAAGAACTAAAAAAAGCCGTCGCTACTAACGACCGCTTAGATACTCAACAGAGTGAAGCTATTAAACTTTTGACTGATTTGCAGCCGAGGCTGAAAACCGGCGACCCCTTGTCTTTTGAAGAGAAACGAGCTATTTTGAAATTGCTTATCAACGAAATTCGGATCTACACAATTGAAGATCCTGATTGCGACGAGCTGCGCCGCAAAGTGAAAGTCACGATTGATTTCTCAATAAGTCGCTGTTCGTCAAACTTGTTAACTACACGGACAGGGATTTCTGGCTGCTATCAGCAAAAACGAGGCCGGAAACGTATAATTTCCCTGGGCTCTGGCGATGGAAACGCGCCCCTCTTCCAAGGGTTGACGCAATACCTCCAGGACCTGACGCGAGAACTCAGGCAGTTCGTCAAGAAATAGTACGCCGCGATGACTTAGGGTAATTTCTCCCGGACGCGGCACCGAACCGCCGCCTACCAAGCCAGCCATCGAGATCGTATGATGGGGCTGCCTGAAGGGGCGTTGTTGAACAAGACCGGCTTCTCGCGGCAGTAACCCTGCAATACTATAAATGCGAGTTACTTCCAGCGCTTCCTCTGGCGTAAGCGTCGGCAAAATGGAAGGAAGCCGCCGCGCCAGCATCGTTTTGCCGGTTCCTGGCGGGCCGCTTAATAAAACATTGTGTTTACCGGCCGCCGCAATCTCTAAAGCTCGTTTCGCGCCTTGCTGCCCTTGTACTTCGGCAAAATCCCCTCCAGCCAACACAGGAGACATGCTTTGAGCCATCTCTGCCGCATCCGCCGGCAGCAACAGCTTTTTCTTTTGCAAATGCTCCATCAATGCCTGTAAGGAAGCTACGCCAAAAGCCTGTACGCCAGTTACCAGCGCCGCCTCCTGCAAATTCTCCTGCGGCACATATACCGTCTGGATTCCCGCCTTGCGGCAGGCGTCTACCATTGCTAAAACACCCGGCACAGGGCGCACCAAGCCCTCAAGAGACAGCTCGCCCATCGAAACAATGCCGCGAATATCGTCCGGCTGCAGCTGCCCGGTTCCCGCTAAAAGCCCTAAGGCTAGCGGCAAATCCAAAGCAGCCCCTTCTTTACGCATATCCGCAGGCGCCAAATTGGCCGTAATGCGCCGCGCCGGAAATTCAAAACCAGCGTTCCGCACCGCCGCCCTCACTCTCTCCCTAGCCTCTCGTACCGCCGTGTCCGCCAAGCCGACAATTTCAAAGGCAGGCAGCCCATTTGATAAATCCACCTCGACGGTAATAGGCACGCCCTCAATACCGCAGGTGGCGCAACCAAAAGTTTGCGCGTACAAAACACATCCCCCCCCCATGCGAGAAGCCGGCTCTCCGTCTGTTGACGTAGAGCCGGCCTTGCTGTATTTGCCCCTACATGCCAAAAGCATTGGGTATATGATGAATCACCGGAGCTTCTTCTTGCTGCAGCACTTCAATTACATCCATGCGGCAGGCCGCTTCGGTCAAACCCTTTTGCAGCAGCCACAGCTGCGCCGTGCGCAGCAATTTCCGCTGTTTGCCCCAAGTAACAGCCTCCGCCGGACTGCCATATCCAGCGCTGTGTCTTGCTTTTACTTCTACAAAAACGATGATGCGTCCCTGGCGGGCAATAATATCTATTTCCCCCATCGGACAACGAAAGCGTCGCTCTAAAATAACATAGCCTTCCTTGGCCAGCCAGTCAGCCGCACATTCTTCGCCGGATAAACCAAAGGCCAGATGCCGGGCCATCTCACGCTCTCCGCCGGCCAAGGCGCTGGTCTACGCGGTAAACGTAGGCTAATACTTCAGCCACAGCCTGATATAGTTCCGCAGGAATTTCCCGGTCCAAATGCACTGCCATCAGCATCGCCGTAAGTGTTTTGTTCTGATAAACCGGCACGCCATGACGGCGGGCTGTATCCAAAATTTGCTCGGCCAAATAGCCGGCTCCTTTAGCAACCACTTTCGGCGCCGTCGTAACGCCGGCTTCATAGCGCATGGCAATAGCTTGACGCCGTTGGATCTCCTCTTTTTTTAGATCGTCTTCGCCTATCTTGCCGTTCATCGCGCATCCCTCCCCGCCAGCATCGAGCGAATGGGCTCAAAGGTTTTCCGGTGAATCGGCGATGGCCCCAATTTTTGCAGCGCCGCCATATGCTCCGCCGTACCGTATCCCTTGTGTTCCCTCAATGAATATCCCGGATATTGTTCATCCAGTTTCGCCAGCAGCCGATCTCGCTCCACTTTAGCCACAATAGAAGCCGCTGCGATGGAAGCGCTCAAGGCGTCCCCATGAATCAGCGCCTGACAAGGAATGTCTAAACGCTTTAAGTCCACCGCATCAGCCAGGATCGCCTGCGGCGCCGGCTGCAACTGGCGCACCGCCCGTTCCATCCCCCGTACCGTAGCCTGATAAATATTATACTGATCAATTTCCTCCGGTTCCACCCATACCAGCGAAATTGCCAGAGCCTGTCTCTGGACTTCCTCATACAGCCTGTCCCGCTGCAAGGGGGACAGCTTTTTGGAATCATTAATGCCTATTATTAAGCAGTCTGAAGGCAAAATAACAGCAGCAACCGCCACCGGGCCAGCTAGCGGTCCCCGGCCTGCTTCATCAACGCCGCAGATACGCTCTATGCCTTTTTGACGCCAAAGGCGCTCGTAACGGCCCATTTCATAAAGCCTGTCTTGTTCTTCCTGCTGACGTTGCATACGACGCTCCCGCGCGGTTAAAAGCTGCTGGACGCCTTTACGAGGATCGGCTTGCAGTTCTGCAAATACCTGCGCATTAATTTCCTCCGCCTGCAACAATTCGCGAATTTCCGTAATCGTTTTTTTCTGCGTCATCTGCCATTCCTTCCTGCCGCGCCGCCTTCGCGCTGTTTTATGTATCATTTCTATTTTCTTCGGGTAATTCCTTTTTGCCTAGACCTAAGAAAAAAAGAAAAACCGCAAAAGCGGTTTTTCTCCTATTATTCTGCCGGTAATTCCGTTGGCTGCTCTTGTAAAGGCGGATACTCCAGGGTCAATCTGCCTAGCTTACCATCCCGCAGTTCGCCCAAAACAATGCGCCTCGTTTTTTCCAAATCCACTACGCCGCCGGCTCGCAGACAGCCCCGCCGCACAGCAATTTGACGCAGAAGTTCTTCGGTGTCGGGAGGTAAAGGCAATTCTAGTTTATAACGTTCCGCCAGAAACTGCGGCTGATGCTCCCGCATCCAACCCAGGAAATGATCGATTACCAGTTCCATATCATAGACATCGTCGTTCAAAGCTCCGGTCAAAGCCAGCAAGATAGCAATATCCTGATCATCCATACGCGGCCACAGCACTCCAGGCATATCCAAGAGTTCCACGGACTTGCCGATTTTCAGCCATTGCTGTCCTCGAGTAACACCCGCTTTGTCCCCGGTCCGAACGGTAGCTACTCCCAAAAGGCGATTAATCAAGGAAGATTTCCCTACGTTGGGCACTCCCAAAATCATCGCCCGCACCGGATGGTTCCGTATGCCTTTAGCCGCCAGCTTTTGCACTTTGGCTGCGCCAGCCTCTTCAATGCGATGGATAAAGGGCTTAATATTCTTCTTGCCGGAAGAATCCAAGGCAATCGCCGTAAATCCTTGCGTCTTGAAATACCGCAGCCACTCTTCCGTTAACGCCGGGTCCGCCAAGTCCGCCTTGTTCAAAACGATAAGGCGTTGTTTCCCTACAGTCCATTCCGTCAGCAACGGATTAGCGCTGCCTCTTGGAATACGGGCGTCCAGCAATTCTACCACTACGTCCACTAGTTTCAACTGCTCTCGGATGACCCTGTGCGCCTTGGCCATATGCCCTGGGAACCAATGAATATGTCTTTGTTTCATGAAATCCTCCGCGTTTTTAACGCTCTTAAGGCAGTTGTTTCAACTGATCCAAAGGCCAAAACACCATAATCGCCTTGCCTTTTACCATATCCAAGGAAACAAAGCCTACATCGCGGAAACGGCTGTCCTCCGAATTGTTCCGATTGTCGCCCATCACAAAGATATGGCCTTCCGGCACGGTAGACAAAGGATAAGAACCACGCGTCTTCTCTAAAATGTACTCTTCATTTTGCAACTGACCGTTGACAAACACCCGGCCATCCTTAATTTCAATCGTATCGCCTGCAACGGCAATAACGCGCTTGATGAAATCACGACTGGGGTCCCGCGGATAACGGAAAACAATAACCTCGCCTTTGGCGGGTTGTTGAAAGCGATAAATGAATTTATTGACCACCAGGCGTTCGCTATTAATCAACGTAGGACGCATAGACGGTCCTTCGACTAAATACAGTTCAACGATAAAATAACGAATAAAAAAAGCAAGTATCAACGCAATAGCGATTGATACAACCCAGTCTTTGATTTCTTGTCCTAGTTTGCTTTGGCTCATTTTCCACAAACCCCCATTCGAAGCCTCTGACCGTATACCTAGTTAATATTTACGATGAAAAAAGGGGACTGCTGCCAGTCCCCTTTTCGTCGCTTAGCGTCTTTCTCTGATACGCGCTGCTTTACCGCGCAGATTGCGCAGATAGTACAGTTTGGCGCGACGGACAATACCGCGGCGCACTACTTCGATCCGCTCCAAACGGGGCGAATGCACCGGGAAAGTACGTTCCACACCTACATTGTAGGAAATGCGGCGAACGGTGAAAGTCTCACGCACGCCAGTACCTTTACGATGAATGACAACGCCTTCAAAAACCTGGACACGTTCACGAGTACCCTCGACAACTTTTACGTGGGCACGGACAGTGTCTCCTGGTTTAAAATCAGGGATGTCGGTACGGAGTTGTTCTTTTTCCAAAGCTTCAATGAGATTCATGGGTTTTCCTCCTTCATTAAGACGTTCGTATCCTGCTTTAGGTATAGAGGACCGCCTTATAAACATTAAAATTATATCATCTTCCCCGAGTTAACTCAAGAAAAAAATTAATCCTCACGCGCACTTTCAGCTTCATACCAAGCTTCGCCCAGCAAGCGGTCCAAAATGATAGCCACCGCCGAACGCACCGGCAGATGATTGTATTCGCCTGGCCCGTAAATTGGCTCTAAGATTGCGTCAAAACGGCTCATCGTTTCCGCCTCAATACCCCAGCCGGTACCAAATAAAATCAGCCATGGTTGCGCCTCCTGCTGCAGCTTGCTGCGCATCGTTCGATAGGAAATGCTGTTGGGATATACCCGCGCGTCGGTAGTAACAATCAACGGCCGCTGTCCTTCGGCTTCCTCAATGCGCTTGCACGCCTCTTCAATCGAAGCAGCCAGCTCTAGAACTTGAAAGGCTTCCTTGCGGTCCGGGTTGTATTCACTGCCGTAACCATCCCGCCAATAGCCAATAATGTCTTGTACAAGGCGAGCTTGGCTCTCGTGAGGATGAATGACAAAATAACGCGCTACATCATAGGTCCGGCAGGTCCTGGCCAAATCATGGACGTCAAAATTGGTTACCGCCGTAGCTACTACATCCATATTCCGGTTGTAAATCGGATAATGCACCAGACCTACATAAACCTTTGCTTTTTCCTTCATGACTCTTCCTCCTCGACTTCCGCCAGCAGTTTCGCGTCCGCCTTTTCCAGTTCGCGCCCTGTTAACAGATCAGGCCGCCGCTTCCAGGTATTGCGCAGCGCTTCTTTGCGCCGCCACCGCTGGATTTTCGCATGATCACCGCTGACAAGCACCTCTGGCACCTCCCAGCCGTTAAAACTGCGCGGCCGTGTATACTGCGGGTACTCCAAAAGACCATCATAAAAGGAATCATGCGGCGCCGAATCGCAGGAACCCAGCACACCGGGCACTAAGCGCGCCACAGCATCCGCCACAACCATTGCCGGCAGTTCGCCCCCTGTGAGCACATAATCGCCGATCGAAATGACTTCATCCACCACATGTTGGCGAACGCGTTCGTCAATACCTTCATAATGGCCGCATACCAAAATAAGATGCTCCTCCTTGGCCAGTTCCAACGCCTTGGCCTGGGAAAAAGGAGTCCCCCCTGGACACATGAGCAAGACGCGCCCTGCGCCGCTTTCCTTGGCAGACTGCACAGCCCGATAAATGGGATCTGGCTTCATCACCATCCCCGCGCCGCCGCCAAAGGGCGTATCATCTACAATACGATGCTTATCTAAGGCAAAGTCCCGGGGATTAATGTGGGAAAAGGAAAGCAGGCCCGCGTCGCGGGCCCGTTTCAAAATGCTATGCTCCAAAGGCGCAAACATCTCTGGAAAGAGAGACACAAAGGAAAAATGCAGCGAATTCATTCCCATACCTCCTGCAAGCGTACACGCATTAGACCTTCTTGCAAAGAAATCTCGGAAACTACGCTTTTAAGAGCCGGCACCAACACGTCTTGGCTGCGTCCAGCTTGACGCACCACATACACATCGTTGCTGCCCGTCTCCAAGATCTGCACGATTTCTCCCAATTCTTCGCCGGTTCGCTCATCAACCACCCGAAGTCCCAGGATATCAGCCGTATAGTATTGCCCTGCCGCTAAAGGAACCGCATCTTTACGGTCAATATACAGTTGCTGCCCCCGCAGCTTCTCAGCGGCTTCAATCGTGTCTACGCCTTGAAAATGCAACAAAGCTAAGCCTTTATGCACACTAGCGCGCTCCAAGGTCAAAACAGCGCCGCTATGCATAAATACGCACTTCAAGGCAGCAAAGCGGTCCGCCCGATCGGTCAGGGGGCTAACACGAACATCACCCCGCACGCCGTGCGGGGCAATAATCTGACCGACCAATATACGGTTAGTCTCTTTCATGGTCATCTTGGTCTCAGCTGCGGAAAGCCAGAACTTTGCCGTCTTCCAGAAGGATCTCAGAGCCCATGATCTTGTTCAGATCATCGCCTACCTTCACATCGACGACGCGCTCCAACTGCCCTCTGACAATCTCAGAGCCGAGTTCGAGTTCCTGCGTGGCCTTGAGCTTGGCCAGCATTTCATTCTTGAATTCCAGGCGCTTTTGCTTTTCTGCCTCAATTTGTTGACGCAGAGCCACAAGGCCTTGGGCGTCCTGCTTGGCTTGTTCCGCCAACAGACGCTTAGCGTGAAACTCAATTTGCTGCAGTTCCAACTCCACCCCTTGCAGGGCTTCTTCGGTTTCTGCGATCAAACGCTGCTTGAGTTCCTCCGTCACCTTGGCCTTGATGGTCACAGGGCATTTTAGAGTCATGCTGTCCATGTCGGTAATCCACCTTTATTCGCTGATTTCCACGTTGACTTTTTTATTTTCCCGCGTCGCCGCCGCTTTCACGACAGTGCGGATGGCTTTAGCAATCCGTCCCTGCTTGCCGATGACCTTGCCCATATCTTCAGGAGATACGCGCAAGGCGTATACGGTGCCATTACGGTCATCCGCTGCTTCGACTCGTACCTGTTCCGGATGCCGTACCAGGGCTTTGGCGATAACTTCAACGATTTCTTTCATGACGTTATCACACTCTTTCTCACTTCGAACGCTTCATTTCATCCCATTTGCTCATGATGCCTTCTTTACGGAGAATGTTTTTCGCCGTATCGGTAAGCTGAGCGCCTTTTTGCAACCAGGCCAGGACTTTTTCTTCGTCCACTTTTACTACTGCGGGTTCGCGAGTAGAGTCATAGTGACCGACGATTTCGATGAAACGGCCATCGCGGGGCGAACGAGAGTCAGCCACAACGATGCGATAGAAGGGGTTTTTCTTGGCCCCCATGCGATTCAAACGAATTTTTACTGCCATTGATATCACCTCCTTTATAGAATCATTATTTCATAAACGGCATTTTAAACATGCTGCTTAGTTTATTTTTACCCATTTTCTGCATATCCTTGAAGCGCTTCATCATCTTCCGCGCCTCCACAAACTGCTTCAACAGCTTATTGACGTCTTGCACGCGCGTACCGCTGCCAGCAGCAATGCGTTTACGGCGGCTGCCGTTAATTAGGTTGGGATCGCGCCGCTCCGCCCTTGTCATAGAGCGAATAATAGCCTCTACATGGGCAATTTCTTTTTCATCAATCTGGATATCCTGGTTCTTTGTCAGCTGGTTCATACCGGGAAGCATTTCCATAATTTTATCCAGCGGTCCCAGTTTTTTCACCTGTTGCAACTGATCCAGAAAATCCTCCAGCGTAAAGTCGTCTTTGCGCAGTTTGCGCTCCATCTCTTTAGCCTGTTCCAAATCGATGCTGGCCTGGGCTTTTTCAATCAGAGTCAACACATCGCCCATGCCGAGAATACGCGAAGCCATGCGGTCCGGATGAAAAGGCTCCAGCGCATCCAGTTTCTCGCCCATACCGGCAAATTTTATCGGACAACCGGTAACGGCTTTTACCGAAAGCGCCGCCCCGCCGCGGGCATCGCCATCCAGCTTGGTAAGAATAATACCGTCCAGACCCAAATCGCCATTAAAGCTTTCCGCTACATTGACAGCGTCCTGACCGGTCATAGCATCGACTACAAGCAAAATTTCATGCGGCTTGACCGCACTTTTAATGTCCTTAAGCTCCTGCATCAACTCTTCGTTGATATGCAGTCGTCCTGCTGTGTCAATGATCACCACATCGCGAGCGTATAATTTGGCATGTTCCAGAGCCTGTTTGGCAATTTCTACCGGTTGGGGCTCTTCCATGGTGAAAACCGGAATGCTCAGTTGTTCCCCAAGCACCTGCAGCTGTTTGATAGCCGCAGGCCGGTACACGTCGGCGGCAACTAACAGCGGGTTTTTACCTTGTTTTTTCAAATACTGCCCCAGCTTGCCTACGGTTGTCGTTTTACCAGCGCCCTGAAGGCCCACAAGTATGATCACTGTCGGCGGCTTAGGAGAGATAGTAATGCGACTTTGGGTGCCGCCCATCAACTCGGTCAGCTCATCGTTAACAATCTTTACGACCTGCTGCGCTGGCGTCAGACTTTCCAGCACTTCTTGCCCTACAGCCCGTTCCTTAATGCGTGCAATTAAATCCTTAACCACTTTAAAATGCACATCGGCTTCCAACAGGGCCATACGTACTTCGCGAAGCGCTTCAGCAACATCGGCTTCGGTAATCTTTCCTCGGCCGCGAAGTTTTTTAAATGTCGATTGCAACTTATCGGCTAAGCCCTCAAATATCATGAGCAACCTCCAACAGCATACTCAATTGCCGCCTAGCCTCGCCAAGAGCGGGAATGTTTTGCATATTCTCAGGCAGGCTCATTAAAAGCTGTTGCACCTGCCGCAAAATTTCCCGATCCTGTTCCTGCCGTTCCAGCAATCGCAATTTTCCTTCATACTCTTCTAAAATATGTTCCGCCCGGCGCAGCATATCATGCACCGCTTGTCGCGAAACACACAGCTCTTCGGCAATCTCCGAAAGAGAAAAATCCTGCAAATAATGTAATTCCACGCAACGCTGCTGTTTTTCCGTCAGTAACGCGCTATACAAATCAAAGAGACGTCCAATGCGGACGATTTTCTCCAACATGTTCACCACCAACTTCTTGCCAAGTTCTAATACTTGACACCTGCTTTATTATACGCACTTCAAGGATGGGCGTCAAGTACTTTTACTTGGCATTCTTGGTTAGTTGGCAAATAATGCTTGCGCAAACTCCTCCGCATCAAAAGGCCGCAAATCGTCCATGCCTTCGCCAACGCCAATCCACTTGACAGGCACGCCCAATTCACTCTTCACAGCCACAATCACGCCGCCCTTAGCCGTCCCGTCCAGCTTAGTCAAAGCCACACCGGTCACATCGCTGACTTCTCCGAACACCCGGGCCTGATTCAAGGCATTTTGCCCTGTTGTAGCATCCAGCACTAGCAATGTTTCATGCGGCGCTCCTTCCACTTCCCGGCCAATAATCCGGTAAATCTTCCGCAGCTCCTCCATAAGATTTCCCTTATTGTGCAGCCTGCCGGCCGTATCGATGATCACTATGTCAAAGTTCCTGGCTTTAGCTGCTTGCAGCGCGTCAAACGCCACCGCCGCCGGATCCGAACCTTCTGCATGCTTGATCACTTCGCAGCCGGTGCGCTGACCCCAAATCTCCAGCTGGTCAATCGCCGCCGCACGAAAGGTATCCGCCGCCGCTAGAAGCACCTTTTTGCCTTGAGCTGCGTAAAAATGCCCCAATTTTCCAATCGTAGTCGTCTTGCCCACGCCATTGACGCCAACCACCAAAATAACGCCTACGCTCTTTTCCGGCAACTGCATAGAAGCCGTTCCCTCATTGAGCATGGAACTGATGCGCTGCGCCAAAAAGGGCCGCAAATCGTCGGGCTGGTTGATTTCTTTAGCTTTTATGCCTGTGCGGATGTCCTGCATCAACCGCGACGTAACTGTTACGCCAACATCCGAGGTCAACAACGCCATTTCAATATCATCTAAAAATTCCTCATCAATATCGGCATAGCCCTTAATTACCTGTTCTATTTTCTCTGCAAAAGACTTGCGCGTCTTTTCCAAGCCCGATTTTAACCGATCAAAAAAACCCATTCTTCTTCGCACCTCTTCTCTAAAATTCACACCGCCGGCTTAAAATTGCTTCTTAGCTGGCGGAAGACTGCTTTTCTTCATTACTAAGTTCTACGGAAATAATGCGAGAGACGCCGTTTTCATGCAGCGTTACCCCGTGCAGACGGTCTGCCGCCTCCATCGTCCCCTTACGGTGCGTCACCACCAGAAACTGCGTGTGCGCCGCATATTCGCGCAAGAAACGACTGAAGCGACGCAAATTAGCCTCGTCCAGAGGCGCGTCAATTTCATCGACCATGCAAAACGGCGCCGGCCTATGCCGCAAGAAGGAAAACAGCAGCGCAATCACCGTCAACGCCCGTTCGCCACCGGACAAGAGCGCCAAATGCTGCGTCTTTTTCCCAGGAGGCTGCACAAAAATCTCAATACCGGTTTCCAATAAATTATCCGGCGCCGTTAGGCGCAGTTCCGCCTTGCCGCCGCCAAACAAACTTTGGAAAGATGCCGAAAAGTATTCATTGATTCGCTGAAAAGCTTCTTTGAACTGACTGGACATAGTCGCGTCCATTTCGGAGATAACCTGCCGTAATTGCTCCAGACTGGATGCTAAGTCCTCGAACTGCCCTTCTAGAAACTCATGGCGCTCCAGCAACGCCGCGTATTCCTTTTCTGCGTTGAGATTGACCGGTCCTAAGGCCTCGATATCTCTTTCCAGCCGGGCGATAGCCGAGTTAAAAGAGGCGGTGTTTCCCTCTACGCGCCACTCCTGCGCCTCTTGAGAACGCAAAGAAAACTGCTCCCATAGCTGGGTCTGCGCCGCCTCTACCTCATAATCCGCTTTAGCAGTCTGCAGTTCAATGGCATGAACTTTGCGCTCTAGTTCCTGACTCTGACGTCGGCAAGCTTCCTGAGCCTCCAGCGACTGACGCCAAACAGCCTCTTGCTGCACCCGTTCGCTTTGCGTTTTCGCCGCCGCGTCTTCCGCCGCCTTTTGTTTGGCGACAAGCTCTTCCTGCGCCGCAGTAATCGCAGCTAAGGCTTGCTGCGTTTCTTGCTGCTGCGCCTGCAACACGCCGTGTTCCGCCAGGAGCTGCTCTTGTTTGCGTTTTACATGCTCCAGTTCCGCTTCCATGCCGCGCAGCCGCTCTTCCATCTGTCTTCGCTGTTCCTCTAAAGCGGCCTGTCGCACCTTAGCCGCCATAAGGCGGCTTTGCTCCTCTTCCCTTCGACGCGTAAGCGCAACCTGTTGTTCCTGCTGCAACGACACATCCTCGCGTTGCACATGGTCAGCCGCTTCAAACGTCGTCAGCGATTCGGACAGCTCTTGCCGCCGCTGCCGGACCTGTGCCAAAGCCAATTCCAAATCTCTGCGCCGCCGCTTAAGACTTTCGCCAACGTCCTGCCAACGCTGCCTCTCTTTAGCGCAAGCCTGGCTTTGCCCTTCCCAGGCCGTATGTTCTACTTGCAGCGCTTGCAGCTGCTGTCGTATTTGCTCCAATTGAGACTGCAGCTCTTGTCCTTCCTGCTGCAATTGTTCCAACTGCGCTTCCGTTTCCCGCAGTTTTTCAGCTCCTTCAGCAATGCGAAGGCTCAGCTCTTCCAGCTCGCTTTCACGTCCCAGCACGCCGCTTTCGCGCCGTTGCTGGCTGCCGCCGCTCATAGCCCCGCCCGGACTGAGCACTTCGCCGTCCAGGGTCACCAGTTTTACACTATGACCGGTCTGACGGGCAATCGTAATGGCTTCATCCAAGGTTTCTACAATAACCGTACGGCCCAGCAAAAATTTAACCGCCGCTTCATGTTCCGCCGCACACTCGATCATATCGGAGGCAAACCCAAGAGCCCCAGGCAGCTTAACCGCCCGCAGCTCCGCATCTCGCGGAGTCTGGAGGCGCAACGCGCTCAAGGGTAAAAACGTCGCGCGCCCCAGGCGCTGCGCTTTCAAAAAGGCTATTGCGTCACGCGCCACTTCCTCCCGTTCTACCACCACATGCTGCATAGCTCCGCCTAAAGCGGTTTCCACGGCTGTTACATAGCGAGAGGAAACGCGAATAAGCTCTGCAACCGGCCCGTGAATGCCGCTGCGCCAAGCCGCCTTGCTCTGCAGCAAGGCCCTTACGCCGCGTCCAAAGCCTTCATGCGCCTCTTTCATCTGCTGCAGCACTTGCCGCCTTGTCGTCCATTCCCGCTGCTGCAGTTGCAGCTTTTGCAGCTCCTGCTGCCGCTGCTGCCGCTCTTCGCGCTTACGCTGACTTTGCTCCTGCTCGCGCTGCCCCTGCAGCCGCGCCGCTTGCATACGCTGCTGCAGCTCGTCTTCTTGTTGCTGCAGTTTTTTCTCTTGACCCGTTACAACACCTAGTTGCTGCTGCTGCTGTGTTTCTTCGCCGGCGACGCGCACCAGTTCCTCTTCCAGCCGGCTTCCTTCCTGCTCGTGCTGCTGGACTTCGTGACGCAATTGCAGCAATTTCTGCATCCGGCTCATTTCCGCTTCTTTGCCGGAAGCCACCTGCGTTTCTAGCGCCGTCAATTCTTCCTGCAATTGTTGCAGCGTTGTTTCTCGTTCTTTAACTTCTTTCGTACATTGCAACAACGCTCCCGCTTGCTGCTGCCACTCGGCAGACACGTTTTCTCCCTGCGCTCGGGTGCGCTGCGCTAACTGCGCATATTCCACCTGCTCTTGGGCTAAGCGCCGGCTGCGCTCCTCTTCCTGCAAGGACCGCTCCGCCAAAACCGCCTGCTGCTGTTGCAGCGCGTCTCCTTCTTCCTGGCAGCTGCGAAGTTGCTGCTGCGCTGCCGTCCAAGACGCTTCCGCCTGGCTGCGCAACTCCCCGCAGCGGGCGGCCTCGCTCTCTGCCGCATATAACGCCGTGCGACCTGCTTCATAATCCTGCTGCAGCGCCGCCGCTTCGCCGCGCCAACGCTCTTGCTGGCTTTGCGCCTGCTCCAGCCGCTGACACAGCATAGATACTTGCTGGCTGCGCAACTGTCGCGCCAGTTCTTTATGTTCTTTCGCTTTACGGGCGCTCTCCGCCATAGGTTCTAATCTCGCGGAAATTTCGCCGCGAATATCTGCTACGCGCGTCAGATTTAGCTCGGTTTCCTCCATTTTGCGCATGGCGTCCCGTTTGCGCTGCTTATATTTACTGATTCCTGCCGCATCCTCAAACAACAAGCGTCGTTCTTCCGGTTTGCTGTTCAGCACTTCGTCTACGCGATTTTGTCCAATAACAACCATAGAGTCCTTGCCCAGGCCGGTATGAGCCAAAAGCTCATGAATGTCCTTGAGACGACAAGAACGTTTATTTAAATAGTATTCGCTTTCACCGGAACGATAGACGCGGCGGGTAAAAATGACTTCACTATACTCAATAGGCAAGGTACCGTCTGTATTGTCAAAGGTCAATGACACTTCAGCCATGCCCAAAGGGCGCCTCCCTGCACTGCCGGAAAAAATAACATCCTCCATTTTGGCGCCGCGCAGAGTTTTGGCGCTCTGTTCGCCCAACACCCACAAGATCGCGTCGGAAATATTGCTCTTGCCGCTGCCGTTAGGCCCGACAATCGCTGTAATTCCTTCGTCAAATTCCAATTCAGTACGGTCTGCGAACGATTTAAAGCCATGAGCTTCCAGTTTTCGTAACAGCACGAATTAATTCACCACATTTCTTGCAGATATCTTACTTATTGTACCATCATCAACCACCTAATAACAAATAAAAAGCCCGCTTGCCGCAGCAAACAGGCTTATAAAACAACTCACTTCAACGAGGCTCCACAATAAAGCGAATGGCCGTCCTCTCTTCGCCATCAATATTGATTTCCGCAAACGCCGGAATGGTCACGAGATTGATACCGTTAGGAGCCACAAATCCTCTGGCGATAGCGATAGCCTTGATCGCTTGATTCACCGCCCCGGCTCCCACCGCCTGGACTTCCGCGCCCCCGTTTTCGCGCAACACCGCAGCCAATGCTCCGGCAACCGCTTTAGGATTCGATCGAGCAGACACTTTGAGGACTTCCATAGTTACTGAACCTCCTTCTACGTCGCTTTGAACTGCAAGGCATCCAGCATTTGTTGTTCCTATTAGGTCTTCCTTTATCCCCTCTATTCTGTTCTCTATGAAAAACTCCTTCTCCTAAAGCTATGTTTACCGGAAAGATTTTACTTATGATCGTTTAACAGTAAAAGGCTCCAAGCGCTCCTAGCTTCACTCTCCGTCTGCCTTGCACCGTCTCTAGCTCCAGGCTGCCTGGACAAAGGCTTGCCTTTGCTTGCAGGGATACTTCTCCGAAACCGGCCTCTTGCCATTGACGCAAGTTCTCATTTTTCTGGCCCCGCACCTTGGATGCATCCTGAGGATGATAGAAGAGGCGACACGCTGAAGAAGAAAGCTGTTCTAAGCCATACAGCACCTGCTGACGTATTAAGAAAGACCATACGAGTTCGCCAAAAGCGGGATGATAGGGTCCTGCCAGCAGTTTGGCGGAATGCAGTTCTTCACTGTCCTGCAAGCCCATGCGAATCACGCCAATTTCTCGCTGCTGGCAGCCAGCCAAGGCCCACGCCGTACGCTCGACCGCTTCCGCCAGCGATAGCGGCTTATACACGCCGCTTGCGTAAGAGCCAGCCAGTTCCGTACCTGCTAAAACCACCGTTGGATACAAGCGGATGAAATCCGGAGCCAGCTTCCAGAGGCGCTGCAATGTTTTTTGCCACAACAGCCGAGTTTCCCCGGGCAATCCCGGCATCAGCTGCACGCCTACGGTCAGCCCGGCATGCCGCAACACAGCGACAGCCTTTTCTACACAAGAAAAACCATACCCTCGCTTGGCTGCGTTCAAAACAGAGTTGCAGAGCGATTGCGCCCCCAACTCCACGCACGAAACGCCTTGCGTCTTCAGCCATCTGACCGCCTCTTCTTCTATGGCGTCCGGCCTGGTGGATAAACGAATGCCTGTTACCTTCCCTGTTGCCAAAAAATGCTGCGCCGGCGCTAAAAGTTCCTTTTGCTGCCGCAGCGGCAAGGCTGTAAAGCTGCCGCCGTAAAAGGCGGCCTCCACTTTCTGTCCGGCCGGCTGCAATGCCAACGCTTTTTCCAAAATCGTCCGGATATCTTCCGCCGTCGGCGCCGCATTTCCGGTTCCCGTCAGCATGCGCTGATCGCAAAAAACGCATTGACTTCTACAGCCCAAAAAAGGAATGAATAACGGTACAATTCGCTTTCTTGGCTCTTTCATCTACAGGCCTCCTTCTAAGCAAAATCGCTAAGCGATTTCTAAAAAGACAAAAAACGATGCCGTAACTACATCCGTCACGGCATCGTTTCTATTTCAAGATGACTTGTGCGCACTTTCCTTGGGCTGCAAAGCCGCAAAGGCTTCTTGCGCAGCATGCTGCTCCGCTTCTTTTTTGCTGCGGCCGCTGCCGTGCCCTGCTAGATGGTCGTTGACCCAAACTTCCACGTGAAAAATCTTCCCGTGATCAGGCCCCTCTTCACCAGCCAGTTGGTACTGAATCTTTGCGTCAGCCTTACGCTGCACCAATTCCTGCAACAAGGTCTTGTAGTCCTTTAGGTAATTACCACGCTCCACCAGCTTAATTTCCTTCGCTAGCTGCTTCATGACAAAGTCTGTTACGCCAGGAATGCCGTGGTCCAAATAAATAGCGCCAATAATCGCTTCAAAGGCATCCGCTAAAATGGAAATGCGTTGGCGGCCTCCTGACAATTCTTCGCCGCGGCCCAAATAGAGAAATTCACCAACTTGCATCTCCCCTGCCCTGCGGGCCAAGGTAGTCTCGCAAACCAAGACAGCTCTGGCTTTCGTCAACTCGCCTTCCGGCAGTTGCGGAAACTTGCGAAACAGATAATCGCTGATAATCAAATCCAAGATAGCATCGCCAAGAAACTCCAGCCGTTCATTATGAACCAGCGTTTCATGCTTTGTCTCATTGGCATAAGAAGTATGCACCAATGCCTGGTGCAACAAAGATAGATCCTGGAATACGGTTCCCAAACGCTTGCACAATAGTGCAAGTTCTTGCTGCCGACCCTTATCCACCATTTGTCTTATCTTGCTCACGCGCGATTACGCCTTGTACTTTTTGAGCAAAATGGTAGCATTATGACCGCCGAAACCAAAGGAGTTGGAAATGGCCACATTGACCGTGCGCTGCCGTTTCACCTTCGGCACATAGTCGAGATCCATTCCTTCTTCGGCATTCTCATAGTTAATTGTCGGCGGAACCAGGTCATTAGAGATCGCCAAAGCTGTAGCAATGGCTTCAATACCGCCAGCTGCTCCCAGCAGATGGCCTGTCATAGATTTAATAGAGCTGATGGAAAGTTCTTTGGCATGGTCACCGAAAAGAGCTTTAACCGCCAGCGTTTCATTGCGATCATTCAACGGCGTCGAGGTGCCGTGAGCGTTAATATAGTCGACGTCTTCCGGTTTTAAACCGGCGTCTTTAATGGCCAAGTTCATGCATTTAGACGCCATAGCGCCTTCCGGCGCCGGAGCCGTAATATGATATGCATCCGCATTATAGCCATAACCGCTGATTTCCGCATAAATCCGTGCGCCGCGCTGCAAGGCATGCTCCAGAGATTCCAAAATCACAATACCTGCGCCTTCGCCCATAACAAAGCCTGCACGGTCTTTGTCAAACGGACGAGAAGCTTTAGTAGGTTCGTCATTGCGTGTCGACAAGGCTTTCATAGAACAAAAGCCAGCTACCGCTGCGGGAGAAATGCAGGCTTCCACCCCGCCAGCCACCATTACGTCGGCATCACCGCGCTGAATAATTTTAAAAGCATCGCCTACGGCGTTCGTGCCGGTGGCGCAAGCCGTAACTACACAGCTCGAAGGTCCGCGCAGACCAAAAGCGATAGAAGTCTGACCAGCAGGCATATTGGCGATCATCATCGGTACAAAGAAAGGGCTGACACGGCCAGGGCCTTTGTCAAACAAAGTTTTGTACTGATCATGCAGCGTATCAATGCCGCCAATACCGGTGCCAATTACCGTACCAATGCGCTCCAAGTCTTCTTTTTCCAAATCCAAGGCCGCATCTTCAATCGCCATGGATGTTGCGGCTACAGCAAACTGAGTCACTCGATCCATGCGCTTTGCTTCTTTTTTATCAATGAACTGCGTAGGTTCAAAGCCTTTGACTTCACCGGCAATACGTGTTGTAAAGTCACTGGCGTCAAAACGTGTAATCGGACCAATGCCGGAAACACCGTTTGTCAAGGACTGCCAAAATTCAGCCGCCGTATTACCTACAGGGGTAATAGCCCCCAATCCCGTGATTACTACGCGTTTGGAAGTAGTATGCAAATAAAACACCTCACTTTAGTTAACTGCTTCTGCTTCGCGAAGCAGCCGCTCAAAAATTTCCTTTACAGGAAGAATTTCCTCAATCTTGTGAATGTACTCGCCAGTAAAGACCAAGCCGCTCTCCACATCTCCCTGCTGCGCTCGAATCAGCGCCCGGATAATGCAGAAATTACGTTTGCAATGCTTCAAACAAGCATCACAGGTTGTCGGCGCCGGAGCATCCCCTGCCAAAAGGCGAGCCGCAAAGGGATTTCGCACAGCGCGTCCCGGCAATCCTACCGGGCTGTCAATCAGCACAACATCTTCCGGTTTAGCCTTCAGATAGAATTCTTTTAATGCCGGGGCCGCATTGGATTCTTCGCTTGCGGCAAAACGCGTACCCATTTGCACGCCGCTTGCCCCCAGTTTCAAGACGTCTACAATATCTGCACCGTTCATGACGCCGCCAGCGGCGATGACCGGAATATTGACAGCTTTGCAAATATCGGGAATGATCTCGCGCATGGATAGGTCGGTTCCCAAATGACCGCCTGCTTCCTTGCCCTCAACCACAATGGCCGCCGCACCTAGTTTTTGCGAAATCTTGGCCAATTTTACCGATGAAACAATCGGCACAATCGGAGTGCCCGATTCGTGTCCGAGTCCAAACATATCTCTGGAAAAGCCAGCTCCGGCAACTACAAGATCAATTCCTTCTTCAATTGCGGTTTTTACCAAACCAGCAAATTCACGAGCCGCCACCATGGCGTTAATGCCAATAATCCCCTTCGTCAGGGAACGAGCCAGACGGATTTCATATCGTAATTCATCAAAAGTCATCCCAGATGCGGCAATCAGGCCTATGCCTCCCTGCGAGGCTACTGCGGCAGCCAGGCGGGCCGTAGAAAGACGGATGGCCATGCCGCCTTGCATAACTGGTACTTTGGCCACAAGCTGGCCAATGCGAAGTTCTGGAAGTTTCAAGAAAATACTCCTCCATTCACATGGGCGTCATCATCTTTAAGAAAGTCCCGCGAACAAGTTCACGGGACTTTCTCAGTTGACAGACCGCTTCGCGATCTTTAGCCTTGTTTTTCCTGTTCAATGTAGGTAACAGCGTCTTTTACGGTCTTGATCTTTTCTGCAACCTCATCAGGAATTTCGATGCCAAATTCCTCTTCGAAAGCCATGATCAATTCCACGATGTCCAAGGAATCAGCACCCAGATCATCGATGAAGGTGGAGTCAATAGCTACATCAGCAGCTTCCACACCCAATTGCTCAACTACGATTTCTTTTACTTTGTCAAATGTCGACATGAAGTTCACCTCCTTCCAAAGCCCACGTAGAAAGTGGAAATCAGTACATGACCATACCGCCGTCCACGTTAAGGGTTTGTCCTGTAATATAAGCTGCAGCGTCCGAACAGAGGAACAATACGGCTTTCGCCACATCGCTCGGCGTTCCTGGACGTCCAAGGGGGATAGTACTAGTCATTTGTTCTTTTACACTGTCAGGCAGCACTTCGGTCATATCCGTGGCAATAAACCCCGGGGCTACTGCATTGACCGTAATCCCACGGCTGCCTAGCTCTTTTGCCATGGACTTTGTAAAGCCCACTACGCCAGCTTTCGCTGCAGCATAGTTAGCTTGACTAGCATTGCCAGTCAGTCCCACAACCGAAGTCATATTGATGATTCTGCCGCTTCGCTGCTTCAGCATCAGCTTAGACACCGCCTTGGTGCACAAGAAGACGCCTTTCAAGTTGGTATCCAGCACCGCATCCCAATCGGCCTCTTTCATCCGCATCAAGAGCGCATCCCGCGTAATTCCGGCATTGTTGACCAGAATGTCAATCGAGCCAAATGCAGTTACCGTCTTTTGGATCAATTCATCCACTTCAGCAGCAACCGCTATGTTAGCCTGCACTGCAATGGCCTGACCGCCCATATCTTGAATGGCTTTCAGCACTTCCTGCGCCGCCGCCGCATTACCGGCGTAGTTAATGACAATCTTAGCTCCGGCCTTGGCAAGTTCCAGCGCCGTTGCCCGGCCAATGCCGCGCGAAGCACCTGTAATCAAGGCCACTTTATTGTCTACATGCATTTTAGCGGACCTCCTTGAAATAATCAAGGCTTTTTTCCAGAGAAGCCAAATCCTCAATATTGGCGCTGGCAGTCTCTTTGGCAATTTTCTTCGTAAAGCTTGTCAATACCTTGCCAGGCCCCACCTCTACCAGACATTCCGCCCCTTCAGCCAGCAGTGTTTGCACGCAGGCTTCCCAAATAACCGGACTTGCCGCTTGCGCCACCAAAAGGCGCTTGATATCAGCAGCACTGGTCATCGGTTTGCCGGTTACGTTGGAAATGACTGGAATTACGGCGTCCTTAACTGCGACTTTATCCAGCTCCGCCGCCAATCCTTTAGCCGCAGGTTCCATCAGCGTGCTGTGGAATGGAGCGCTCACCGGCAGCATAACTGCCCGTTTGGCGCCCGCTTCCTTCAGCTTGGCTGCAGCGGTCTCAACAGCTGCCGTCGTACCAGCAATAACAACTTGGCCCGGGCAATTGAAATTAACAGCTTGGACTGCTTGCCCCAACTCGGCCTGTACCTCTTGGCAAGTCTTGACAATGCTCTCGCTATCAAGACCCAAAATAGCCGCCATCGCGCCTTCGCCCAAAGGAACGGCTTCCTGCATCAATTGCCCCCGTTTACGCACTAGACGCACCGCATCAGCAAAATCCAGCGCTCCCGCCGCAACCAATGCCGAATATTCACCCAAGCTATGCCCGGCTGCCAGAACAGGCGTAATTCCTTTTTCTTTGAGCACAGCCGCACAAGCCACGCTTACTGTCAAAATCGCCGGTTGCGTGTTATATGTTTTTTTCAGTTCCTCTTCGGGACCTTGAAAACACATGTCGGTAATAGAAAATCCCAGCGCTTCATCCGCCTCAGCAAAGATCTTTTTTACAATCGGAAAGGTCTCGTACAAATCTTTGCCCATACCAACGGTTTGAGATCCTTGTCCTGGGAACACGAATGCCAATTTGCTCATCTATTTTCCCTCCATTCCGTCTCGTTGTTTTTCCGAGTCTTACGCCTTAAAGCGAGTTGCCTGCTGCAAATGCTCCATTACGCCGGGAATGCCGGAAACCAGATCTTGCATGACCGCTTCTACCGACTGAATTTCCCGAATCATACCGGCAATTTGGCCCACCATCACAGACCCGTAGTCCACGTCGCCTTCTTGAGCGGCCAAACGCAGTTTGCCAGCTCCCATTTGATCCAGTTCTTCTGTTGTTGCACCAGCTCGTTCGCGCTCCACATATTCTTTAGTCAGTTTGTTCTGCAAGACGCGTACAGGATGACCTGTGCTCACGCCGGTAACAATGGTCGAGCGTTCTTTCGCTTTTACTAAAGCCTGCTTGTATCGTTCATGCACGAGGCATTCTGTAGTAGCCACAAAACGAGTGCCAATCTGCACCCCTTGCGCTCCTAAAGCCAAAGCCGCCACAACGCCTCGAGAATCGGCAATACCGCCAGCGGCAATAACCGGAATAGAAACCGCATCCACAACTTGCGGCACCAATGCCATGGTCGATACTTCGCCCACGTGGCCGCCGCTCTCATGTCCCTCAGCCACCAACGCATCAACACCGATACGTTCCAGACGCTTCGCTAAGGCAACCGAAGCTACCACCGGAATAATTCGAGCCCCAATGCCCTTGAGCGCAGGAATGTATTCTCCCGGATTGCCAGCGCCAGTCGTCACTACTTGCACTTTCTCATCAACAACAACCTGCATAACCTCTTTGACGAAAGGAGACATTAACATAACATTGACGCCAAACACCTTTGTTGTCAATTCTTTGGCGCGGCGAATTTCCTTGCGCAAGGCATCCGGCGGCATATGTCCGGCGCCAATCAGCCCCAAACCGCCTGCATTAGAAACTGCTGCCGCCAACTCAGCCGTAGCTACCCAGGCCATGCCCCCTTGAATAATGGGATATTTAATGTTCAATAATTCGCAAATCTGATTACTCACCAACAGATGAATCCTCCTTGTACCAGCGAAGCACGCAGGCAGCCCAGGTCAACCCTGCACCGAAGCCTACGAGCACCAGCTTGTCTCCGTTTTTGACCTTGCCTTCAAGCACTGCTTCTTCCAAGGCGATAGGAATCGATGCAGCCGACGTATTTCCATAACGATCCACATTGACATGCACTTTCTCCATCGGTAATTGCAAGCGCTTCGCAGCCGATTGAATAATCCGGATGTTTGCTTGATGGGGAATTAAATAATCCACATCCGCATCGGTCATGCCAGCCTTTTGTAAGGCTTTTTGCGCCGCTTCACCCATAACTTTAATCGCAAACTTGAACACTTCGTTGCCGTTCATATGCACATAATGCAAGCGTTGAGCCACTGTTTCGGCGCTTGGCGGACGCCTCGAACCGCCAGCAGGCATTTTCAAAAGTTCTCCGCCATGTCCGTCTGCCCCTAATTCCACACCCAGTACGCCATATCCTGCAGGAACCGGTCCGATTACCGCCGCACCGGCGCCATCGCCGAAAAGCACGCAGGTATTGCGATCCGTCCAGTCTAGAATTTTAGAAAGCGTCTCCGCGCCAATGACAAGCACCCGCTGATATAAGCCAGCTTGTATAAATTGCGTCGCCACGGTCAACCCGTAGACAAAGCCGGAGCAGCCCGCCGCTAAATCAAAGGCTGCTGCATGAGTCGCTCCAATCTTTTCTTGTACCAAGCAAGCCGTCGAAGGAAAAAACATATCCGGCGTCGCTGTGGCCACAATAATCAGATCCAGCTCCTCTGCTTTAATTCCTGCATGAGCCAAAGCCCGTTTAGCCGCCCCCGCAGCAATGTCCGAAGTAGCTGTCGCCTCATCCGCCACATGACGTTGTTTGATTCCCGTCCGAGAAAAAATCCATTCATCAGAAGTATCTACTATCTTTTCAAGATCGGCATTGGTCAAAATGCGTTCCGGCACATAACTGCCTAAGCCTAAAATTCCAGCAGACTGCTTAGTTTCCGCCATGCGTCAGCACCTCCTCTTTTGCAATCATCTCGCTAATATGAGTCGCCACTTGCTGTTCCGTAAATTCCTTGGCTACACGAACTGCGTTTTTAATCGCTTTAGCTTTAGAACTGCCGTGACAAATAATGCAACAACCATTTACACCCAGCAAAGGCGCCCCGCCATACTCAGCATAATCTAATTTCTTTCGCAAACGTTTCAAAACCGGCAACAACATCAACGATGCCATCTTCGTTAAAAAACCGCTTTGTTGAACGGCATCTTTCAATAAACGCATGATTGCGCTGGCTAAGCCTTCGCCGAACTTTAGAACCACGTTCCCCACAAAGCCATCGCAAACCACAACATCAACGGTCCCTTGCGGGATATCTCGGCCTTCAATATTACCAATAAAATTAATGTTTTGTACTTGCGCCAGCAGCGGATACGTTGACAAAGTCAATTCGTTTCCTTTGGTCTCTTCTTCGCCAATGCTCAACAAACCAACACGAGGATTTTCAACCCCCAGTACATATTTCGCGTAAATGGACCCCATAATAGCGCTTTGCACTAAATGTTTCGGTTTGCTGTCCACATTAGCTCCCGAATCCAACAACATCGTCGTTCCCGTTAAATTGGGGATGGGCGTTGCAATAGTAGCACGCTCAATCTTGGGCAGTCGTCCCAAGCCAAACAAGGCGGCCGCCACCGCAGCGCCCGTGCTTCCGGCTGAAATCACCGCCGCACACTCGCCTTCTTTCACTAAGCGCGTAGCAACTACCACCGAAGCATCCCGCTTTTTGCGGACCGCAGCGCCGGGAGATTCGTGCATATCAATCACTTCCGACGCATGATGTACAAAAATGTGCTCGCCTTCGCGCACGCCATGCTTACCCATGGCCTCTCGCAACAACGTCTCATCGCCTACCAGCACAATATCACAGCCATAGTCTTTCACAGCCTCCATGGCGCCTAAAAGAATTTCTTCCGGCGCATGATCGCCTCCCATGGCATCAATCGCAACTTTCATCAATTTTCGCCCTCCGAGTTCACTGCAACCATAATGAATTTGGCCCGGAACACCTCTTCTTGCTCATTACGGGTTTTTACCCAAATAAAAACTTTGTTCCCGCGGATGCGAATCACTTCCGCCTTGGCCACCAGTTTTTCACCGGCCCGCACCGGCACTTTGTATTTTATATTAGCCACGCCGGTTACCGCCGCAGGCGCATCCATAACCGCCAGCGCCAACGAATTGGCCTGGGAAAAAATATAATGTCCTCTGGCAATCTTCGTCTTTGCCAGCACCATGTCTTCCGTAACTGCCAACACGGAAATGGCCGTTCGGCCTACTTCCAAATCAACCAATTCACCTACGACATCGTCTTCCGCAATCGCTCGCAATTTGTTTTGAGCCCGCTGCGCCATAAGCTTGGTCCGCTCTCTCAACTCGGGAATCCCCAGCTCCATGCGATCCAGACGAATGGTTTGCACGCTGACCCCAAATTCCACAGCTAATTCCTCATCGCGCAAAAACGGATGAGTAGAAATCTTTTCTGTCAACAATTCCTGTCGTATACGTTTGTTCATGCGCGCCATATCATCACCTAATCTTAGAAACTGGTACTAAAATCACATCGTCCTCATTATAGCGGAGACATGACGCAATTGGCAAGCAAAAAATGAAAGGAGCAACTTGCAGCCAGGCTGCAAGCTTGCTCCTTTCATTCGGGATTATTCCACGGTGACAACCGCTTTTCCGTTGTAGTGACCGCAATCAGGGCACACGCGGTGAGGCATTTTGGGCTCATGGCACTGCGGGCAGGGTACGAAGCCCGGAGCCGTCAGTTTCCAGTTTGCACGCCGTCTGTCACGACGGGCTTTAGACATTTTACGCTTTGGTACTGCCATGGTCTGGTTCCACCTCCTTCAATGGTAGGCTACTGTTTAGAATCAAGCAACTGTTTGAGAGCAGCCAGCCTGGGATCAATGGCTTCATGATCGCAATGACAGTCACTTTGATTGCGATCCTGGCCGCACACCGGGCATAAGCCCTTACAATCCAGTTGGCACACTTTCTTCATGGGTTCCGCCAGCAACAATGTATCCCGCACCAGTTCAGTTACATCCAGCTCATCACCTTCGTAAACGCCATATTCAGCGTCTGCCGGCAATGGGCTTTCTTGCGATGTTTCCCGATATTCCTGTCGAAATTCTTCAACAAGCTCGGTTTCATAGTCCCGCAAGCAACGCTGGCATTCAAAGGAGGCTAACGCACGTATCGTGCCGGAAACCACCATATGACCGCCACTGTTGGCAACCTTCCCTGAAACGGAAACGGGTCCCCGCAACCAGAAAAACTCTTCTGCCGCAGGCACCTCGAAGGCAAACGAAAATTGCTTGCCTGTTGCATGTCGGAGTGAAACAACGTTGAGTTTCATCACTTCTCACCTCAACCTTCGTCTATTATATCCACCGAGGCGAGCCTTGTCAAGAAAAGACCATGACAGAAGCCGGCAGGATAAAAACCGCTGCCGGCTTCCACTTCAGGCAAGTTAGAAAAACTCAACCAAGACAGATTGATTTCGTATCCCGAGCAATCATCAACTCTTCGTTTGTAGGAATAACGAACAGCTTCACTTTGGAATCGGCCGTGCTGATTTCGCAGGCTTTACCGCGAACATTGTTGCGCTCTTTGTCGATTTTTGCTCCTAAATAGCCAAAAGCTTCCGCAATGCTTTCACGCATAGAGATGGAGTTTTCCCCCAAGCCGGCGGTGAAAACAATCGCGTCTACGCCGTTCATAGCAGCGGCATAAGCGCCCACATATTTTTGTACGCGATAGGCGAATACATCCAGCGCCAATTTCGCTCTTTCATTGCCTTCGTCAGCAGCGCCTTCGATATCCCGGAAGTCGCTGGAAACGCCGGAAATACCCAGCACGCCGGACTCTTTATTAATATAGCTGTCAATTGCATCGGCATCCATATTTTCTTTTTTCATCAACATCGGCAAAATAGCCGGATCAATGTCGCCGCAGCGAGTTCCCATGACAAGGCCTTCCAGCGGAGTCAAGCCCATGCTGGTATCCACCACTGCCCCGTTTTTAACAGCGGCAACGCTGGAGCCATTTCCCAAATGACAGGTGATGACTTTAATGTCTTCCGGTTTTTGTCCCATCATTTCTGCGCACTGCTGAGAAACAAATTTATGAGAAGTACCATGGAAACCATAGCGACGAATGCCGTGTTTCTTATAGACTTCATAAGGCAGGCCGTAAATGAAAGCATGCTTCGGCATGGTCTGATGGAACGCAGTATCAAACACGCCCACTTGAGCTACGCCAGGCATTAATTTTTCACAGGCTTTAATACCTAAGATATTCGGAGGATTATGAAGCGGCGCCATTTCAATGCACTCTTCCAGCGCATCCATAACGGCATCATTGATACGTACCGATGTAGCAAACTTCTCGGCGCCATGAACTACGCGATGACCTACGGCGGAAATTTCATTCATGTCCTTGATAACGCCATGTTTAGCATCAACCAAAGCATTCAAAACTAATTTGATTGCCACGCTGTGATCCGGAATCTCGGTTTCAATAGTCACTTTTTCGGCTTCGCCAGGCTGATGCTTCAATACAGAGCCTTCAATGCCGATCCGTTCCACAAGACCTTTAGCCAATACCGACTCGTCCGCCATGTTGAAGAGCTGATACTTCAACGAGGAGCTGCCACAATTGATAACTAGTACTTTCACCTTCGAAATCCCCCTTAAATTGATGGAATAAATTAAATTTTTATGAAATCCTACTAAATAAAACAAATGTTGTGACTTTAAAGCCACAACATCATTTTTATCGGATTTTCATTTTTTATTCTTCGACAAAACTTTTCTCATCCCTTCTTCTATAGAAAAATTTATTATTTATTTGCAGAAAATCACCAAATCCGGCAAGAAAAGTGCTAAACTCCAGATAATCAGAACACAAAAGCAGGAGGGTTCTATGTCTGTCACTGGCATTATTGCAGAATATAATCCTTTTCATACAGGTCATGCCTGGCAAATTGCCGAAGCTCGCCGCCATGGCGGCAACGCCCCTATCATCGTCGCTATGAGCGGCTCTTTTGTGCAACGCGGGGAACCAGCTATTTTTGACAAATGGCTCCGGGCCGAATTAGCTGTTTTGGGAGGCGCCGATCTAGTTTTGGAACTTCCTTTCACTTTTTCCTGTCGCAGCGCAGAAACCTTTGCCCAAGGAGGCGTACGTCTTCTCGCCGCAACCGGCCTAGTTTCCACCTTGGCATTCAGCGCTGAAACGCCTGACTTAAGCTGGCTGCAGCAAGTAGCCAGACAAAAAAACACGCCGCAAACACAAGAACGCTTACAAAACGCCTTACAGAAAGGATTATCCTACGGGGCAGCCCTCGGAGCCGCCCTGGATCAAAATGCAACTACCGCAAGCGCCCTTGCCTTGCCCAACAACATTCTCGCCTTGGAGTATCTGAGCGCCCTCGCCAAATACGCCCCGGCTTTGCAAGCGCTTGCGCTGCAGCGACAAGGTTCCGGCTATCATCAAGGCGATTTGCCTGCATCCGGCTATGCCAGCGCCACAGCCTTACGACAGCAGTTACTTACAATCGCCTCACAAGAACTATCTTCGTTCTTTCCGCCTGCCGTTTGGCAGCGTCTTCTCTCTTTGCCAACGCAGCCTGTAACCCTTCGCTCCCTGGAGCTCCCGCTGCTGCAGCAGTTGCGCAGCAGCTATGCAAATGAGCTGGCTCTTTTGCCTGATATGGAACCCGGACTGGAATGGCGTCTTCTACAATGCGCTCGCACATCCCGAACAGCGGAAGAGCTGCTGACAAAGTTAAAAACAAAACGCTACGCCCGCACCCGGCTGCAGCGTCTGTTGATCTATAGCCTTTTGCGATTTCCGGCCGCCATCGCCAAGCAAGCAAGTCTTGACGGTCCTGTCTACCTGCGCGTCCTCGCTTTCAATGCAACTGGCCGCACCTTGCTGCAGCAAATGAAAAAAGCTGCTTCTTTGCCCGTCATTACTCGCGGCGCAGCCCTAAGCCGCTCCAAAGCGCTCCAAATGGCCCCTCTGCCAAGTAGCTCCCCCCTTGCTTCTTGGCAATGGGACGTCCGGGCTACGGATCTGCACGCTTTCGCCAGCGGCCAGGCGAGCGGACTGGATTTTCTCCGCTCCCCGGTCTATGTACCGGAAAGCAGTTCTTGAATAGCAGGCAAAGCCGCTTGAGCCGCCACGCGTCCTAAAGCCACGCATTCCTTGAGATGGTTAAAGGAACTTGGCGATACATAGCCTACATTAGGCTGCAGCAGCACATCCCAATCGCGGTGCTTATGCCGCAGGAGCTCCCGTTCCATAATATCAATAGAACGCAGCATAACATCCACAAAACTTTTTACTTCCGGCGCCTCTTCCTTGCTCGTTAAGTCCACCGCAACTACTACGTCCACCCCCATTTCCCGCGCCAAATCGCTGGGAACCGGATTTAAAACCGCGCCATCCACCAAGAGCATGTCCTCCCACTCAAAAGGCAGGAACACACCAGGTACAGACACACTGGCTCTTACTGCCGCCGCCACGGGCCCTTCCGCAAAAACGACCTCTTTGCCGCTTTTTAAGTCGGCAGCAACGATACGCAAGGGAATGTTCAACTGCGCAAATGTCTTTTTTTGCAGCAGCACATCCATCGTTCCCCATATTCGCCTGCCTGAAAACATGCCGAGCTTCGACATATTCATATCCAACCAATGCGCTTTGGGCAAATGGCAAGCCAATTTTAAGATGTCCTGCGGCTTATGTCCGGCGCAATACATCGCCCCCACCAAAGCCCCTATACTACAGCCAGCGATGCAATCAACGGCAATTCCTTCCTCCTCCAGCACCTGCAGCACGCCCACATGAGCCAAGCCGCGCAGGCCTCCCGCTCCTAAAGCCAATCCTAGTCGCCGTTGCGTCATTACGCCGCCTCCTTGCATCATCAACAATTTCTTTCATTATATAACAAACCGCCCTTGCTAGGAGACAAAACAAAAAGCCTTCGGGAAATTCCCGAAGGCTTATTACTGATAAATTGGTGCGGTAGAGAGGACTCGAACCTCCACAGGGTTGCCCCTACCAGCCCCTCAAGCTGGCGCGTCTGCCATTCCGCCACTACCGCATGAAACTATAAAGTTGGTGCGGTCGAGAGGACTTGAACCTCCATGAAGTTGCCTTCACTAGATCCTGAGTCTAGCGCGTCTGCCAATTCCGCCACGACCGCAAGAGGGCTTTATTGAGTTTGGTGCGGTCGAGAGGACTTGAACCTCCATGAAGTTGCCTTCACTAGATCCTGAGTCTAGCGCGTCTGCCAATTCCGCCACGACCGCAAAGCCAACTGCCATTACAAATAGCAGCTTACCCACGTTGGCTATTATAGCAGAGACCTCGCGCCAATGCAAGAAAATCTTTGCCTAAGAAAACAGCGATTCCTTCTAATTACTTATATCGCTCAACAAAGTTCTCCAAATTTTTCATGTTCTCATGCACTTGCCGCAAAATAGCAGCAATCTCTTCGGTTGTCGCAGCTTGTTCTTCACTAATTGCTCCGGTCGTTTCAATCGATTGATTGATCTCTGCAATGGCCCCGTTTACTTGTTGCAACGTCTCCTGAATCTTTTTTACGGCCTCATTGGATTGATCCGCCAGCTTGCGCACTTCTTCCGCCACGACCGCAAAGCCCCGGCCGTGTTCACCCGCCCGAGCCGCTTCAATAGCCGCATTGAGTCCCAATAAGTTGGTTTGCGCGGCAATGGTCCGAATAAATTCCAAAATACTAGCGGTATGCCTATTTTTTTCACCTAACGATTGCGCTTGCCCAATGGTCGCCTGCCCTGCTTTCGCTAATTCGCCTACGCTCTTAGCAACTTGTTCAATGCTCTCTGAAGCTTGCGTAGTATCTGCTGCAAGCTCTTCGATCGTCTTGATCAACTGCAAACTATTTTGAAAATCAATACCAGAACTCAAGGTGCCAATTACTTCGCCCTGAATCCCATAAATCGGCGTAAAAATAGTTTTTATTGGACGCCCATAAACCGCTGGCGGAATATCGGCAAAGGTGTCTTGCTTCATTGACAAACAGCGTTCAATCGTTTCAATACCGCTAATGGGTTTTCCCGCAGGAAGATCCAGTTCAAATTCTTTCGCACGATAATACGATAAGTATTCTTTGCAGTCTGTCAAACCGACTGCCATATCCTCCCGCACAATTCGGTTCATATACGGCAATACCAATTTGAAAGCCTGAAGAATTTCCTCATTCGTTTTAAAAAAAGTATTTTGCGTCATAATCGCACCTCTTTTCTGTAAGATAGTTTTTTATATCGCCAGTATACCACAATATTTCGCAATATTCTTCTTTTTTAATGTTGCAAAATGCAAAAACAAAAAAGCCTGCAATATTTTGCAGGCTTCATTTTTTTGGTGCGGTAGAATGGATTTGAACCATCACGAGGTTGCCCCCGCCAGCCCCTCAAGCTGGTGCGTCTGCCATTCCGCCACTACCGCATAGAGTATTGATTGGTGCGGTCGAGAGGACTTGAACCTCCATGAAGTTGCCTTCACTAGATCCTGAGTCTAGCGCGTCTGCCAATTCCGCCACGACCGCATGCAGTAAGAACGTCCCTACTTTATCATAACAACTAATCTTCTGTCAACATACCAAGAAAATGACTAGCGCGCCGCCCAGGTCCATTCCCAGGCGTTCCATAAATTCCCCTCTGCCGGATTGGGTTTAAAACCGTTTAGCCCATTCTTGCTCGCATCCAGCTGGCACCGGAAATAAAGAGGTATTACAGGCACATCCGTGGCCATCAACGCCCCGATCTGCTTATATATCTCTTTGCGCGCCGCCATATCCGGAGTCGTCGCTCCTTGTATCGTCAAAGCGTCAATTTGTGGATTGCGCCAACCGGCGACATTAAGACCGCCTTGCCCTATAAAGCGCGAATGCCAATACAAGCGATTATCCGGGTCCACGCCGCGTACCCAAGCAAAAAATGCCGCCGCAAACGGACGTTGCCGATAGGTCTGCTCAAAGTTCTTTGCATCCACCACTTGAAGCTGTACCGAAACGCCCAGTTCCTTCCATTGCTGCACAATCGCCTGCGCCGCCAATTCCCGTTGCTTATTGCCGCTAGGCACCGTCAGAGCAAAGGCCAATGGTTTTCCTTCTTTTTGCAACATATTGCCGTTTTGAGCCAGCCAGCCTGCCTGCGCTAACAGTTCCTTGGCTGTTTTTAAATCACGAGGAGGTATTCCTTCATTCACATACGCCCAGGAAACAGCCGGCTGGTCCGCCCAGGCAGCTACCCCAGTCCCTTTTAACACCTGCTGCGCCAGCAGATTACGATCAAGGCCCAAGGCTAAGGCCTGCCGCACCCGAAGGTCTTTAAAAAGAGGATGATCCAGATTAAAGGTAATTTGCTCCCAAATAGGACTAGGCGTGGCAAACACTTGAAAATTAGTCTGGCTGCGCATCTGATCATACGCTTGATTGCCAAAATGCGGCGCTATGTCCACTTCACCAGATTTAGCCTGAGCAATAAGCAAGGTCTCGTCCGGCACAATCTTATAAACAATGGTATCCATCTTAGGTTTACCGCGGAAATAGCGTTCGTTTGCTGCAAAAACAAGGCCGTCCGCCATACGCCATTCCTGCAGTCGAAAAGGACCCGTGCCAATCGGATTCCTTTGAAAAGCTCCTTTGTTCGGATCAGCCCCAGCCAAAAGATGCTTAGGCAGTATCGTTTTAAACAAGCTGACCCAGTCTGGATATATCTCACGAAATTTTACCACTACAGTATAGGGGTCCGGCGTCTCCACGGCGCGAATACGATCATAACCGTCTCTTGAAATCGCCTGAGTTTTAGAGTTCATGATATATTCCCAGGTAAAACGAACATCTTCCGCCGTAAAAGACGCCCCGTCATGCCAGGTTACGCCTGTACGCAGCAGATAGCGAACCGTTAAACCATCCGGGCTCACCGTCGGCAGTTCTCTCGCCAAGTCCGGCTGCAGGGTGCCATCTGGCTGGCTAACGACCAAACCGCTAAATAGCAGTCGCGACATTTCATGAACCGAAACCGCATCCGAAAGATACGGATTTAACACTGCCGGCTCATGCAGACTAGCATAAACCACCTGTCCTCCGGAGCGAGTGGCAGAAGGCAAAGCAACCCCTCCCGCTTTCTCCGAATTCTGCCCGAACGAACAGCCCCCAGCCAACAGCAACCCGCCCAAAATCAAAGCCAATATCCACATGCGGCCGAATCTACGCACCTCAATTCACTCCTTACCCCTTGTTCCCGTACAACTGCCTATATCGTTCCCTGCCGCTTAGCACCCGCTCCACGTATTCGCGGGTTTCGCCGTAAGGAATAGCCTTTACGTCTTGAAACGAAAAATTCCAGCCATAGGTTGTCATCCATTGCCGTACCGTCCCCCGCCCTCCATTGTAGGCGGCCAGCATCAACACTTCATTTCCATGAAACTCTTCTTTTAGCGAAGCCAAATACCAAGTGCCAAAACGAATGTTTGTTTCCGGTTCGTTTAAATGCTCCTCAAAAAAAGTCTCTTCGCCTATATTGTGAGCAACCCACTGCGCCGTCTCCGGCATCATTTGCATCAGTCCGCGAGCCCCTTGGTTGGATACGGCTTGCGGCTTAAATTTGCTTTCCGCTTGAATCACCGCAGCAACCAGCATAGGGTCTAGCTCTCTGCTGGCGGCATAGGTTTCAACCAAAGGCCGATAGGGAAAGGGAAAACGATAGGTCTCTTCAAACCACGCACTGCGATAGCCTCCGTACACAACCAAAACAAACAAGAAAAGGCACACAACCCCTCTCATCCATTTCCCGTCCCGCTGGGTGCTTCTTTCAGCCGCGCGCGTATACATCAAACCGCTTCTACTCATGTGGCCGCCTTTCAAGAATTCTGCGCTTAGGAAGAGTCCCTTGCAACACTCGCAACCATTGCTCTTTCACTTGCAAAAGGGTCGCCTCTTCAGCACCGTTATTATCAATGCAGACATCCGCCTGCGTCGCTTTCTCATTCAAATCCCCCTGCAGGGATATTCTATGCCTTCCTTCAGCCTCAGTCATGCCATCTCTGGCGCATAAGCGCTGGAGCTGCACCTGTGGCTTTACAAAGACTACCCATACCTCATCCATTTGAACCTGCCAGCCAACCTCAAACAACAACGGCACGTCAAACACCACCGCAAGTTCTCCTCTGGCAGCTGCCGCCTGAGCCGCCTCGGCGGCGCGCGCTAAAATACGAGGGTGCAGGATCTGCTCCAACTTTTTTCTGGCTGAAGCATCGGCAAAAACAATCGTCCCTAGTTTACGTCGATCAATCTCCCCTGAAGGAAGAACAATATTGTCTCCAAAAGCAGCCGCTACCGCTCGATAACCAGGAGTCCCCGGCTTCACCACTTCACGAGCCAAGCAATCAGCATCAATAATGGTCGCTCCCATCTTTTTTAGCAAAGAGGAAACAAAACTCTTACCGCTGCCAATTCCTCCTGTCAGTCCAATCCATTTCATAACTAATTCTACTCTCCCTTGTCCGGTTGGCAGCGAGAACACCAATGCGTCCCTCTGCCTGCTACCTCTGCGCGCGATATGCTTTGACCGCAGTGCAAGCATGGCTCGCCGCCGCGCCCATATACACAGAGAAGCCTCTGATTTCCCCCTCGGCGCCCCAAGCCGTCGCGATAATCCCGAATGCTTGTGCCGCCATGGTCAATCCCCTGCTGCAGCACCGTCTGGATAGCTTGATGCAGTTTTTCCGTCTCCTCCCTAGTTAGGGACGCTGCTGTCCGCAGCGGATTCACGCCAGCCAAAAATAAACTTTCATCCACATAGATATTTCCCAAACCGGCTACTACATCCTGACGCAGCAAAAAGCTTTTAATACGGCTGCGGCTTTTTTGCAGGCGTTCCTGCAGATAGGCCACACTAAAATCATCTTCCAAAGGCTCCGGGCCCAAACTGCTCAAGCCAGGTAAAGAGGATACTTCCGCTGCCGAAACCAAGTGAAACGTACCAAAGGTACGCACATCATGATATAGCAATTGCGCGCCGTCGTCCAGTACAAAACGCAAGCGATCATGCAAACGCCGTTCCGCCGTTTCCGAAGCCGTCCGGTATTCTAAACGTCCGGTCATCCGCAAATGGATAACCAACACATCTTCTTCCAATTCCAGCAGCAAATATTTACCTCGCCGCCGCAGACTCTGCACCTGCCGTCCCTCAATGCGCCGCCCAAACTCCGTTGCGGGAGTCTTGATCAGCCGCGACAGCCAAATGTCACAATGCTCAATCCTTCGGCCGACCACCAAGGGCCCCAAGGTACGACAGATTGTTTCCACCTCCGGCAACTCCGGCATGTCTTCACCTCGCCTTTCGCAAACTCATTTGGCTTGCGCCCAGTTGACACCGTAATGCACGTCCACAAGTAAAGGCACCTGCAGACAAACAGCTTGCTCCATTTTTTCTTTGACGAGAGCTGCCACCGCCAAGCGTTCCTCTTCCACTACTTCCAACACCAATTCATCGTGCACCTGCAACAGCAAACGCGAGCGCAGCTGTTTTTCCTGCAACGCCTCAAAGACAAGGAGCATGGCTTTTTTAATAATATCCGCCGCACTCCCCTGAATCGGCGTATTCATGGCGGTGCGTTCCGCAAAGGAGCGCTGATTGAAGTTGCGACTGTTAATATCGGTCAAATAACGCCGGCGTCCCAGCATAGTTTCCACATAGCCGTCCTTACGAGCCTGGGCTACGGCATTCTCCATAAAGGTCTTCACTTTGGGGTAACGAGCAAAATAGCCTTCAATATATACGGCAGCTTCATTGCGGCTCACTCCCAAGTCCCTGGCCAAACCATAATCGCTGATGCCGTAGACAATGCCAAAATTTACCGCCTTAGCCCTTCTGCGCAGTTCCGGCGTCACGTCCTCCATAGTTACGCCAAACACCTCCGCTGCGGTCCGGGCATGAATATCTTGATTCTTTAAAAAGGCGTCAATAAACGATTCATCTCCAGACATATGCGCCAGCACCCGCAGTTCAATCTGCGAATAGTCCGCCGACATTAACCAGGCATAGCCTTCTCCAGGCACAAACAACTCCCGGATACGACGACCTGTTTCCGTTCGCACTGGAATGTTCTGCAGGTTTGGCTCCGAACTGCTCAGCCGCCCCGTAGAGGTCACCATTTGATTAAAATGCGTATACACACGATTATTCTGGCGACTAACCAAGGCGGCCAAGCCTTCCAAATAGGTGCTTTTAAGCTTACTTAGCATGCGATATTCCAGCAGTTGGTCCACTACAGCATGGTGGCCGCTTAACTTTTCCAACACCTCAGCATCTGTGGAGTAGCCTGTTTTCGTTTTTTTCTGCACCGGCAAACCCAATTTTTCGAACAATATTACGCCCAGCTGTTTGGTGGAATTAACATTAAATTCTTCGCCCGCCGCCGCATGAATCCCCGTCAACAGCTCCTTTATCCGCTGTCCCAGTTCTTCATTCACTTCTTGGAGGTGAATAAAATCTACTGCAATTCCTTGCGCTTCCATGACCGCTAAAACTCGTACCAGCGGAAGCTCCAAGGAAAAATACAATTCGCGCATATGTTGAGCATCCAACTGCGCCTCCAGGATAGGCTGTAATTCCAAAAGCGCCTTTGCACCATAAGCCGCTGCATCTTGTTCAGGCAAGGAAGCCAACGACTCCTCCCGGCCCAAATAGCGCAGACAAATGGAAGCAAATGAAGCTTCCCCTTGGGTTGCGTCCAGCAAATAGGCCGCCAAGGCCGTATCGAAAGCAATGAAAAACTCCGCTTGCCGTTCTTGCAGTAACCACCGCACCAACCGCTTCACGTCATGTCCAACTGCGTTTTTCTTTGCAACCAATTCCAGCAGCAGCGTATCCCAGCTTGCGCACTCTGCGGCAAACCAGCATACCTCGGAGCCCTTTGACAAGACCAAACCGCTTAAGCACGGCCCGTCCCACAGGGGCCAGACAGCCACCGCCTGCTCTTGCGCCAGCCAAAGAAGCGCCGTTTGCTCTTCCTGCCACTGCAAGGGAGCAAGTTCCTGCTCTGCAGGGGCGGCAGTCTCTGTCCCATTCACGGCCAGACGCGCCAGCAGGGAACGAAAATCCATTTGTGTAAAAAAGGTGGCCAAAGCCGCCCCCGCCTCCGGTTTGCTTTGGCGCCAATCTTCCGCTAACGGCATATCGCGGACAATGGTTGCCAGCTTCTTCGACAGCAACGCCAAATCCGCATTAGATATCAATGCTTCCCTAGTTTTGTTTCCTTTCACCTGCGCCGCTTGCGCCAGCACCTCTTCTAGTGTGCCAAATTGCGCCAGCAGCTTAGCTGCCGTCTTTTCGCCAATACCGGGCACCCCTGGAATATTGTCCGAGGCATCTCCCATCAACCCTTTTAAGTCAATCAGCCGCAGCGGTTCCATCCCATAAACTTCCTGCACTTTGGCTTCATCGTATACATCCATTTCGCTGATCCCTTTGCGCGTCAACAACACCTTGACCGCCGGCTCCACCAATTGCAGCGCATCCCTGTCTCCGGTGACAATCAGCACATCCAGACCTTCCTGCGCCGCATCACGGGAAACTCTCCCAATAATGTCGTCGGCTTCATACCCTTCCTGCTCTAAAACAGCCGCGCCAAACGCTGCCGCCAGTTCCCGTACTAGAGGAAACTGTTCCACCAATTCCACTGGCGTCGCTTTGCGGTGAGCCTTATAATCCCCATATACTTCATTGCGAAAAGTATGCTTGCCTTTATCAAAAGCCACCACTAACTGCTGAGGCTGCCATTCCCCTAAAAGACGCAGCAGCATGGTCGACAACCCATATACTGCGTTTGTATAACGCCCTGCGGCATCCGTCAGAAGCGGCAACGCGTAAAAAGCCCGATAGGTCAAGCTGCTTCCGTCAATAATCATGCAAATTGGCTTTGCCATGTTTTCACTTCACTTTCTTTTGCTTAACTGTATATATATTGGCCACGCAAACAAGAAAACCTTTCTAAAATATGATTTTTTTTGCACATCTTCTTTTAAAGCAGCCCTTGCTTTTTTGCGAACACCATGCTAATATATTTTAAGTAATATGGTCATAAGGAGGTGAACGACTTGCCGAATATTAAATCCTCTGTACGTAGTGTAAAAACGGACGCAGAACGTCGCGCGAAAAATTTCGCTGTTAGATCGACGGTCAAAACCGCGACCCGCAAGACGTTGGAAGCCATCAACGGCAAACAGGCGGATGAGGCGAAAACCCTTCTGACCACTGCTGTTAGCACCATCGATAAGGCTGCCAAGAAAGGCGTCATCCATAAAAATGCCGCTGCTCGGAAAAAATCCCGTCTGATGAAAAAACTGAACGCAATGTAAGTTTTGCGGCAGACAAAAAAAGTGATGGAGAAGCAAGCTTCTCCATCACTTTTTTTGTCTGCCCTTTTCACACCATAAAATAACGAGTTTCTCTAACTCCCCTTGAAGCAGCCTTGTCCCTGATTTGATACCGCCTTCGAGCCGCGCCAATTCCTGCAGCAAGTAACGCAGCAAACCTGGCGAGACATCCCCTCGCTGGCGCAAGAGTTTTTCCGCTACATACGGATGCACTTTCAATTCCTTAGCCAGCTCCTGCTTGCCTCCTTGTACCTCCAGGCTTTGCAGTTGCAGCCGCAGTTGTCGCGCTAAAAGCGGGATCAGCATGAACGCCCCGTTGGAACTGCGGCAAGCCTCTTCCAACAAAGACAACGCCCTGGCGCACTGCCCTGCAGCAATAGCATCCAGCAATGCAAAGGAGGAAGCTTCAGGCGTAGCCGCCAGCATAGTCTGCACATCTGTCAGCGAAATCCGCTTGCGTCCTTGCGTGTACAGCAGCACTTTTTCAGCCTCTTGTTCCAGCCAGCCAGGCGCCAATTGCTGGGACGAGCTGAACAATGAAGCCAACCAAGCCGAAGCATCCCGTTCTAAGGTTCTGCCGGCTTTCTGCAGGTACTGAGCAAACCAAGCCTCCGCTTCCCATGGACGCAGCATCACACAAGCGGCCTCTACGCCGCCGGCCTGCACCAAAGCCTTATAAAACCGAGTCCTCTTGTCCAGCTTGGTCGCTGTCAACAGCAAGCCGGCATATTCCGGCCAAGGCGCCACCATCTCGGCGGCAGCGGCAATTTCTTCGGCCCCCGCCTCCCCCAGCCAAGGACAGCCATGCCACCACAGCCACTTTTGTCCCCCCAAAAAAGGGATTTCCTGCAGCCAAAACCGAAATTCCTCCATATCCCATTTGCCGGACACCTTCAACATCTGCCCTGCAGCCGCCTGTTCTTCCGAAACCAGCAGCCCCGCCAGCTGTTGCCCGCTCCTGCGTACCTCCGCCGCATCTTCGCCGTGGAGCACATAAATGGAATGCGCCGTTCCTTTGCGCACATCCCGCATTAATTCTTCACATGTCATAGTTACGCCCCGTTTCAGAGTATATTCCGCTGATTTAGTGTACCCCAAAGCCCGGCGTTGTGGCAAGGCGCAAAACATGTCCATCTGTAAAAACCCGCACAGTACCGTCGCGATCCGTCCGCCATACGCGAGCTCCGTTCCGTGTTAATTCTTGCAGCGTCTCCGCATGAGGATGTCCGAAATAATTATTGCGCCCCACCGAAATCAAGGCTATTTGCGGCGCCAGCTTTGCCAAAGCTTCTGCCTCCCAAGCAAAGCGGGATCCATGATGCGGCATTTTCAACACATCGCAGTGCAAATCCCGCGGTAGCCAAGAGTTCTCTAACTTTGCATCGCCGGTCAGTAAAAAACTTTTTTCTCCATAAGCCAGCCACACAACCAACGATTCGTCATTTTCGCCTTTCACAAGGCCGCCTGGCGAACGCAACGCATAAAAGGACACGCCGTCATCTTCCCAGGAAACCCCTTCTCCAGGCGGAATACGACATACGGAAAGCCCCGCCGGCAACGCGAGCTGCAACGCGCTTTGCCCCGGTTTTTCCATAGTCGGAGCCATCAGATAACGGCAGGGGAAACTATATAAGACCGCCTGGGCGCCGCCCATGTGGTCTGCATGACCATGGGTCAGCACAATGCCTTGCAGCTTCGATACGCCTAGGCGCCGCAAATGAGGAACAACAACCTTGCTACCGGCATCTCCTTGCCTCCACACGCCGCCAGCATCCACCACCCAGGCATGACGGTGCGGCGTCAGCACTACCAGCGCATCCCCCTCGCCAACATCGAGCATATGCACTTCCAGTTCCGGCGGCAGCCACAGCCAAGGACCCAGCCACAGTGCGCACACCACCAGCCACAAACCGCCTTGCTGCAGCGCAGGCAAAGTTCGCCGCCAAAAAATTGTCAAAGCCGCAAAATAAGCTGCCCCTGCCAGCGCTCCCGGCGGCGGTACATAAGCCAACGCTCCTGGCGCCTTGGTGCACAAGGCGGCAAGGAAGCTGCCTAAATATACAAGCCCTTGACACAAGCCCCATATCGGAGTCAGTATTACATCCCCTAAAAGAAGGCCTGCCGCCAACGAGCCTAAGCCAAAAATCATAGCACTTTCTAAAAGTGGAAGCACCAGTAAATTCGCCAGAAAAGAAACAAGCGAAAACTGTTGAAAATAAAAAGCTAACAACGGTAGTGACGCCATCTGCGCTCCCCAGGTAATAGCCAGCGGCGCCCCCAGCACTGCAGGAACGCGCCATGTCTGAAGACATTTTAGCGCTTGCGGCGCCAATAAAATCAACCCCGCCGTCGCAAAAAAAGAAAGCTGAAAACCAATATCCCAGAGCCACAATGGCTGAAACAGCAGCAGTCCCCACGCACAAAGCGCCAAAGAATAGACGGCTTCTTTCTCCCGCCTCCAAGCCAAGGCGCCCAAAGCCACCAGGCCCATACAAACCGACCGAGCTACCGGAGCGCACCAACCGGCAATGCAAGCATACAGCACAATGCCTGCGCCAACAAAAGCCACCTTGCTTTTCTTTCCAAAATTCATCCAGGAACCAAGCCAAAGAAGCATCGCTCCCAGCAAGGACACATGCGAGCCGGAAACCGATAAAATATGAACAAGACCTGTATCGCGAAAATTTTGGGCTGTTTCCTGTGCAATACCGGCATAACCGCCAAAGAGCATCCCGTTCAAAACGCCTGCTGTCTCTGGTGATAACCTCTCGGCAACGCGCGCCGTCAAGGCCTCGCGCCATTGCGAAAATCGCCACTGCCCCCATTCATACGCGCCAGGATGACGCAACACCCGAACCATTCCTGTTTTAGCCTTCAAGGTCCCTGCAATTTCCTGGACCGCCAGCATTCGCTCGCGTTGAACTTGTCCCTCATCACGAAAAGCGTTGTTGGAACTTAATTTTCCTTCAACTCTTAAAACATCGCCTACGCCGGTATCACCTGCAGGGTATTTCAGCCAGACCGACTGGGTGCAGGAAGTCAACGTACCTCCCGGATCACCAACGACGTAACAAGCAAGACGCCCGCGCACCCAACCAGGCTCCTCCTCAATAACGGCCTGCTCCGCTAAAACGCCTTCTACTAATACAGGTTTTCCTTGCCAATGCGCTACTCCTTGCCGCCACTGTTCTAAAACCTGTTCTTCCCGCAAGACGCCAGCCAATGCTGCAGCCACTAATAGACAGACCAACGCCGCTCTTTTAAAACGCTGCGCCAGCGCCGCAGCGCCTAGCACAGCGACTGCGAATGCCAGTTGAAACGTTAAAACCGGCAACACGATCTCCGTATTGCCGTAAAAATAGATCCCCCCTGCTGTTATTGTCAACAGCAGCCAAAGAAATGACAAAATCACAACGCCAGCCTGCCTTGCAGTCGCTCTAAGAGCGTTTCGTTTATGCCGGGAATTTGCAAAAGTTCCTGCATAGAATGAAACGACCCGTGTTCTGTACGATATTGCACAATACGCCGCGCCAAGACCGGACTAACTCCAGGCAGACGGTCCAATTCCGCCTCGCTTGCGACATTCAAGAAAATAGCCGGGGCGCCCGCACCAGCGACAGCACGACTACTTTGATTTTTAGCCGCCAAAGCCTTACGGCTTGGCACCTTTACCTGCATGCCGTCCTTACACTTTTGCACCAAATTCACTTTTTGCAAATCCGCACTCTCATCAACTCCGCCAGCCAAAGCCAGCACGTCCGATACGCGCATTCCCGGCTCTACTTGGTAAAGCCCCGGAACCGCTACCGCCCCGCTGACATAAACCTTGGCCAACGCTTTGCCCTGAACTGGCTCCGCCTCCAACTTTACAGCCGTTTCCAGCGATGTTGTAGATTCCTTGCCGCTTAAAGATTGTATTGCATAACCTCCGCACACCACTAAAATCAATAAGACTGCAAGAACATATACGCGCACTGCCGGCATGACTGCCATCTCCCTTTCTCTAGCTTCTTTATTCATTACTGCTTCGACGCGACCATAAGCATCCCTGCTTTGGCAAGAAAAACCGTCGACGAGATCTTTGGGCGGGAATACGAAAATGATATAGTAAAAAAACGGGCTGCATCGCCAAACGCAATGCAGCCCGCCCTATAGACCTTTTATTTTCCCGTATAATTTCCTTCTCGCATGCAAAATACTTGATTTTGATTATTGCGGTGAAAGTTGATGCATTCGCAGCATTTGCCGTGCCGCTCGCAGTTGTTCTTCGGACAAATACAGTTCGTTTCGTTGCAGTTTTCCATAGTAACAGCTCCTTTTTTAGGGAGACATCGGCCTTGCCAATGTCTTCTTTACTCTGTTTCTATTTTACTACAATATTCACTAATTTTTGCGGCACACAAATAACTTTTACAACTTTTTTGTCACCAATCGCCTGTTGCACCCGTTCTTGCCCCATAGCCAGCTTTTCCAGCTCGGTAGCGTTCAGACCAACAGGAGCAACGATCTTGTCTCTCACCTTGCCGTTGATCTGCAGAACCAATTCCACTTCTTCCACCTGCAAAGCTGCATCATCATACACCGGCCAGCTTTGCTTATGCACACTGCCATTTCCGCCGATAAGCTGCCAAAGCTCCTCGGCCATATGCGGCGCAAAAGGGGCAATTAGACGCAGTGAAGACGAAACTAGTTCCTGCGCCAAACCGGAAACCTGGGCTTTCGGCTCCTCTTTCAAAGCATACATAGCATTAACCAATTCCATAATGGAACTGATCGCTGTATTGAAGTTAAAACGCTGTTCAACGTCCTCAGTCACCTTTTTAATGGTGCCATGAAGCGCCCGGCGTAATTCTTTCGCTTCTTTTTCCAGCTGTTCTGGCGCGTATTCGCCGTTTTCCTCAGCAGGCATAAACTGTGCATAGTGAAGCATGATCCGCCAGAAACGACCCAAGAAACGGAAGGCGCCTTCTACGCCCTGATCGCTCCACTCCAGATCCCGTTCCGGAGGCGCTGCAAAAAGAATAAATAAACGGGCTGTATCGGCGCCGTATTTTTCAACAATCTCCCCTGGAGCTACGACATTGCCTTTAGATTTCGACATTTTCGAACCGTCTTTAAGCACCATACCCTGGGTAAGCAAGTTCTTAAAGGGTTCATTGGCATTAATCAAGCCGGCATCCTTTAATACCTTAGTAAAGAAGCGAGAATACAGCAAATGCAAAATTGCATGCTCTATACCGCCAATATATTGGTCTACCGGCATCCAGTAGTCGCCTTTCCCCATATCAAAAGGCGCCTGGGTATTGCGCGGATCCGTATAACGCAAATAATACCAAGAAGAGCAAATAAAGGTATCCATTGTATCCGTTTCACGCCGCGCGTCAGCTCCGCATTTCGGGCATTTGCATTTCACAAACTCTTCCGCATCCGCTAAGGGAGAGACTACGCCAGCGTCAAAACGCACATTTTCCGGCAGCAGCACCGGCAAATCTTCCTGCGGCACCGGTACAACGCCGCACTCAGGACAATAAATCACAGGAATAGGCGCGCCCCAATAGCGCTGACGGGATACCAGCCAATCACGCAAACGATAATTGACCCGCCGCGTTCCTACGCCTTGGTCTTCCAGCCAAGAAGCAATGGCGCTTTTAGCCGCCTCATTGCTCAAGCCGCTGAAACGTCCGGAATCAACAAGTACGCCGGCTCCGTCGTAAGCGCCTTCCATGGAAGCCACATCGAAAATCTGCCCTTCCGGCTGTACCACCACTTTTTTCGGCAAACCGTACTTACCGGCAAAAATCCAGTCTCGTTCATCATGGGCCGGCACGCCCATGACAGCGCCTGTGCCGTATTCGTACAGCACATAGTTAGCTACCCATACCGGAACCGGTTCTCCTGTAAAGGGATGAACCGCATAAACGCCGGTAAAAATGCCTTCCTTTTCCGTTTCCGAAGAAGTACGGCTGATTTCATTCATAGAACGCACTTTTTCCACAAAAGCGCGCACTGCAGCTTCTTCCGGGCGGCCGGCAATCATTTTCTCCACCAACGGATGCTCTGGCGCTAAAACAACATAACTAACGCCAAATACGGTATCCTGCCGTGTGGTATAAACAGGGATTTTTTCGCCCAATTCGGGCAAATCAAAGGAAAACTCTGCGCCTTCGCTGCGGCCAATCCAGTTTTCCTGCATAGTTTTTACCCGCTCCGGCCAGCCTTTCAGTTCGTCCAAATCTTCCAAGAGACGATCCGCATAGTCGGTTATACGGAAAAACCATTGTTCCAGGTCTTTTTTGACAACTGCCGAATCACAACGCCAGCAGTGACCGTCAATAACCTGCTCATTAGCCAATACAGTATTGCATTCGTCACACCAATTAACGGAAGCCTTCTTTTTATAAGCCAAGCCGCGCTCTAAAAAGAGCAAAAACAGCCATTGCGTCCAGCGATAATATTCCGGATGGCATGTAGCCACCTCGCGGCTCCAATCGTAAGACAAGCCCAGTTCCTGCTGTTGACGCCGCATGTTGTCGATATTGGACCAAGTCCAGTTTGCCGGATGGATGCCATTTTTAATAGCGGCATTCTCCGCTGGCATGCCAAACGCGTCCCACCCCATAGGATGCAGCACATTATAGCCTTGCATCATTTTAAAGCGGGCGATAACGTCGCCAATGGAATAATTGCGCACATGACCCATATGTAGATTGCCGGAAGGATAAGGAAACATCTCCAAAACATAGTATTCCGGTTTCTGTCGGTTCAAACTAGTCTGGTAAAGGCTTTCCTCGTGCCATTTTTCTTGCCATTTCCGTTCAATTTCGAAAGGAACATACTTATTTTCAATCATCGTCTTTGCTTCCTTCCTTCTAAAAAAAAATAAAACGCCCCTTGGCATTGTGCCAGGGACGAGCGCACCCGCGATACCACCCTGCTTGATGCCTAAACAAACGCAGACATCCTCTCCAACCAATAACGCCGGCGACGCGGCAACGCTTACTGCAACTTCAGCGCCGCTCCTCTGCAAAGAGTTCCGTAAGTCCATGGCATTGGCTCACAGCGACCGCCAACTCTCTGAAGCCTATTCTTACATACTAGTTTGCGTCTTTGGATTTTTATATAAGAACCCAATATGAGATATATTATAACTAAATCTACTAAGAGAGTCAATTGTCGCTTATATCACGAATAGGTTTTCCAAACCGTCCCAAAAGCGCAAAAACGAGCAACGCCAGCACGGCCATAGCGCCTCCTGTCAGTTGTGCTGATTTAAGCCCCCAAAGCAAGGTCCCGTAATCGCCCCGCAAAAATTCCAGGCCAAAACGCGCCGTTGAATATAAAAATACATAGCAAGCAAACACTTGCCCCTTGCGGTGATTTGTTGTCCGCAACAGCAGCAGCAACGCGAAGATAACCAGGTCGAGCTGTCCCTCCCAGATCTCCGCCGGCCAGAGTGGCTGCATGCCGTAAGTATGCTGCGCTAGAGACCCAGTGGGATAAACAATACCGAAGCTTTCTCCTGTGGGACGACCAAAAGCGTCACCATTAAGCAAGTTAGCAGCCCGTCCCAATGCCTGGCCGAAAATCACAGCAGGTGCGGCTACAATATCTGCAAAAGCCCAGGTGTCAATGCCATGGCGCTTAGTATACCAATAGCCAGCCAACGCGCCGAATACCACCCCTCCCTGAATGGCCATGCCGCCTTGCCAAACAAAAGGAATTTCCAAAAGGTGATGCTGATAATAGCTCCAGTCGAAAAAGAACACATCCCAAAGGCGTGCTCCTATTAACCCGGCAAAGCCGCAGCAAATTCCAAAATCAGGCACATGCTGATGCCAGCGGCCATCCTGTTTGGCCAAAAAGTAAGCCACTGCAGTTGCCAAAACAATACTCAACATCATCACCATGCCATAAGAACGCACAGGAAAGTCACCAATAAAAAAAAGATATGGATGCATGTCACAACTCCTCGCCCTATCGCCGACAAAGCAGACAATCCGATCAACCTTGCCCGCCTCATCACAATTTCTTTATATTATAGAAGATTCACCGCACCCTGACAAGGGAATCGACGCTTTCCCTGCTGTCGCCTCTGTGCTATGCTAAAAGGAAGCATTATGGAACCATTGCGTAAAGCAGCGGCTCTTTGCGAAAGGAGTTTTACGTCCATGAAAAAAATCAGTATTATCCTGGCAGATGATCATGCCGTACTGCGGTCCGGCCTTAAAGCCCTGCTTCACTGCTCACCCCAATTCGAAGTCATCGGAGAAGCAGGTGACGGTTTGGAAGCCTTGCATATGGTAGAGCACCTTTCGCCGGATGTTCTTATTTTGGATTTGTCTATGCCGGGCATGACCGGCGTCGATGTGCTTAAAGAAATTCGCTCGCGTAACCTTCCCTGCCGCGTACTGGTTCTTACCATGTATGACGATGAGGAATATATTAAGGAAGTTATGCGCGCTGGCGCCGACGGTTATGTCTTGAAAAAGTCTGCGGACACGGAATTAATTGAGGGTATTGTCAAGATTCACGAAGGAAAAAAACATTTAAATGAAACAATTTCTCAAACATTGATCGAAAGCCTGCTCCGCACCTCTGTCAACGAACCGGACAATCAAAATCCTTATGTCCTGCTCAGCGTTCGAGAGCGGGAAGTCCTCCGCTTTTTAGCCCAAGGTCATACAAACAGCGAAATTGCAGAAATGCTTTCCATCAGCGCTAAAACCGTAGACACCTACCGTTCTCGCATTATGAACAAGCTAAACGTGAGTAAAAAATCAGAACTTGTAAACTATGCCATCCGTTACAAGCTCATCAACACATAACGTTGTAATGCTTTACCCCACACGCTTATAACAGTATATCTTACCGAAGGTTACCTTTTATACCCCCTGTACAAGGATGAACGTTCGAACTATAATTGTGATAGATTCGATTATTTATATTATTTTATTATTTCTATTGTCAAAATTTATAAGTAGAGGGGTAGAAAAGGTATGCAACAAACCCAAATCCAGGAACTCAAAAAGATTGTCGGTACCGACCATGTTCTAACCAGCCCGGAAGATTTGTACACCTATTCTTATGATGCAACACCCGGCCACGCGCATATGCCGGACGCTGTTGTCATCCCGGGAAATGCAGAAGAAGTTTCCCAGATCCTCAAGGTAGCTAATGCCAACAAAATCCCGGTTTACACGCGCGGCTCCGGCACGAACCTGAGCGCTGGCACCTGTCCTACCAAAGGCGGCATCGTGTTGCTGATGACCCGTTTTGACAAAATTATCGAAGTTGATTTGGAAAACCTAGTTGCCGTGGCCGAGCCCGGCGTAATCGTTGCCACTTTAAACGCAGAGGTTGCTAAAAACGGCCTTATTTATCCGCCGGATCCGGGCACTGTTGCCACGGCTACTCTCGGAGGCACTGCTGCAGAAAACGCAGGCGGCCTGCGTGGTTTGAAATACGGCGTATCCAAGCATTATATCATGGGTATGGAAGTAGTTCTTCCCAGCGGCGAAATCATCAACTGCGGCGGCAAAAATGTAAAAGATGTCTCCGGCTATGACCTCACCAAGCTTATGGTTGGTTCCGAAGGCACTCTGGGCGTTATCACCAAGCTGATTTTGAAATTGGTTCCCGCTCCGGAAGCTCAAAAAAGCATGATGGCTGTTTTCCATGATCTGGATAAAGCCGGCCAAGCTATTTCCGCCATTGTAGCTGCTAAAATCATTCCGGCTACGCTGGAAATTATGGATAATGCTACCATCCGCACTGTAGAAGATTACGCAAAATGCGGCCTTCCTTTGGACGCCGAAGCCGTTGTTCTGATCGAAGTAGACGGTCTTCCGGAAGTTGTGGAAAAAGAAGCTGCCAAGGTAGTAGAAATCCTCAACAAATATGACGGTCAAGCTCAATTGGCTAAAAATGCACAAGATCGCGACAATCTCTGGGCTGCTCGCCGTGCCGCCCTGCCGGCTCTGGCCAAATTGCGTCCTACCACATTTGTGGAAGATGCTACGGTTCCCCGTAACCAGGTTGCAGCTATGATTCGCTTAGTTAATGATGCAGCTGCAAAGTACAATGTTACCATCGGCACCTTCGGACATGCCGGCGACGGCAACATGCATCCTACCATCGTTTGCGACTTGCGCGATGAAGAAGAAATGGGCCGCGTGTATAAAGCCATGGATGACATTTTCCTTGGCGCTTTGAAATTAGGCGGTACTTTATCCGGCGAGCACGGTATCGGCTTGGGCAAACTTCGCTATATGGAAGATCAGCATGGTCCTGCCGCCATGAATGCTATGCGTTCCATTAAGCGCGCCCTTGACCCCAATCTGATCCTCAATCCTGGCAAACTAGTAGGAGAGTGTTAAGCCATGAGCAACCAAATCACAGGAGCGGATTTACACGCCCAAGATACATCTCTTTTAAAGGATATCGAAGATGCCCTTTCTAATTGTATGAAATGCGGCAACTGCATGGCAGTTTGCCCTCTTTACAAAGAAATCGGCAAAGAAAGCGCCGTTGCTCGCGGCAAACTGGCGCTAATGGAAGGGGTTTTAAAAGGCCAGCTTCCGTATAGTGAAGAATTCGAAAAGATCATGCTCACCTGCCTGTCTTGTAAAGCCTGCGCCACGAAATGCCCTTGCGGCGTTCCTGCGGATGAGCTTATCATTCGTGGACGTCGAGCTGCAGCCAAGGCGCGCGGCTTGAGCCCTATCAAAAAGAATGTCTTCAACCTGCTCAAACATCGTCAGCTTTTTGACTTTGCTTTGCGCATGGCTGGCCTTTTCGGGCCTTTGAGCTTCAAAAAGCTGCCTCGTCCCATGGCTGCTGTCGCCCGTTTCCCCATGCCCGGCATGGATGCACGGCGTATTACGGCACCCTTTGCTGCAACACCGTTCCGCAGCCAAGTTCCGGAGCATATCACTGTTGCTAACCCCAAGAAAAAAGTCGGGTTTTTTACAGGCTGCACCATTAACTATATCTACACAGATATGGGACAATCGGTAGTCAATGTCCTCAAAGCCAACGATGTTGAAATCGTCATCCCCAGTACTCAGCATTGCTGCGGCACGCCGGTCTATGTTTACGGCCAGACTGAGCGGACTCAGGCTTTCGCGAAACACAACATCGAAGTCTTTGAAGACGCTATCAAAAAATATAACTTGGATGCAGTTATTGCTTCTTGCGGTTCTTGCGCCGAAGCCTTGAAAATTGAATATCCCCATATTTTCCATGATGATCCGCAAATGAAAGCTCGCGCGGAAAAACTGGCGAACATGACCTACGAAATCAGCGAATTTCTAGTAGACGTTCTCCCCTTCCGCAAAGACATTCTTGGTCCAGTCAACGAAACCATTACCATGCATGACCCTTGCCATATGGCTCGCGGTCTAAAGATCACTAAACAGCCTCGCGAAATTCTCAATGCCATCCCTGGCTTGAAGTTCGTCGAAATGAGTGCGCCTGACCGTTGCTGCGGATCAGGAGGCTCCTTCAACTTGGCGCATTACGACCTTGCGCGTCAGGTTAACGACAAGAAAATTGCCGACATTGCCTCTACCAAGGCCGACAATGTCGCAACCAGCTGCCCCAGCTGCCGTATGTTTCTTACTGATGGCTTGGTTCAAAACAACCAGCCGCAAAACTGCTACCATGTGATTCAACTTTTGGATCGCTCTTACCAGGCTGGCGCTAAAAAAGCATAATTTTTCTAATAAAAATGGTGAGATTCGCAATCGCGAGTCTCACCGTTTTTTTATCTCGAATCCACTGACAACTTTTATAAACCATGCCTCTCTCCTTACTTAGGCTGCGCACCCTGTCTCCACTACCCTCTCAAGGTTTCTTAGTTGCTCTGTATTTTGAAGTTTATACTTCTCGCTAAATTTCTTCCGTTTTTTTACGTCTACGCAAAGGAATCTCCACGATCAACGTCGTTCCATCTCCAGGAGAAGACTTGATTTCCAGGGTTCCATCCAATAAAGCCGTCCGCTCGCGCATGCCATAAATGCCAAGGGCCGTATACCCCTGATGCCCCGTGTAGCGCCCATCCGCAAAACCGATGCCGTTATCTGCTACTACCAAAATAATTTTCCCCCGCTGTTTAGCCAGGGTTATGTCGATTTGTTCTGCTTGAGCATGACGAGCTGCATTGGTCAAAGCCTCCTGCAAGATCCGATAAATTGTTGTTTCCAGCTCGCTAGGAAAACGTTCCCTATGCATATTGCTTACATGCAATTGAACCTGTATGCCATATTGCTTCATATACCCTTCAATATACTTCTGCACCGCTGCCAGCAGCCCTAAATCATCCAAAAGGATAGGTCTCAATTCCACAGCCAGATGATGCACCGCCTCCAGCGTCTGTACCGCCAAATCGCGCATCTGCAGCAAGCTGCTTTCTTCCTCTTGCCCCTTAGCTCCGGCAGCTAAGACACGCAAGCCGACAATAATTGATGTCAACGCCTGACTTGTTTCATCGTGAAGTTCCCTTGAGATACGCCTGCGTTCTTCTTCCTGGGCCTGAATGATCCGGTTCATCAGACTGGACTGCAGCTCTTTCTTTTCGTTCAGAGCCTGCACCAGCTCTTCCTGACGTGCATTGGCCTGCAGAGCCGCCTCTACAAAACGAGCGGCCAATCTGGCATATGGCGCCGAAGTATCCGGTTCGCCACTGACGCCAATAACACCGACACAATGATTTTCAAAAAGAATAGGTACATTCCAGCCTTTACGCACGCCCTTCCATTGACGCTCATCCTCCTCGCTGACGGCGCATTCTCGAATCACGCCTGTCTGCAGCATATTTGCGGCAATTTCATGCACTTGGGTAATGCGCTCCGTGCTAAAAGAAGCAATAATGACGCCATGTTCATCTGTAATATTTACATTTTTATTCAGTTCTGCCGCTACAATATCCACCAATGTTTGAGCAAATCTCGCATCTAGCTGCCGCTTCAAACCTTTTGCCATTTCCTGCACCTCATTCAGCAATTCCTATTCTATCTCATTATAACAAAAAAGAGCTTCCCCTGCGGGGAAGCTCTTTTTACGCATCAATTAGATCAGCACTTTACCAGGGTTCATGATGCCATTGGGGTCAAATGCTTTTTTCACCAGAGTAAATACGGTTTTCTGCTCAGGTGTCATATGACGATCCATGGCTTCTGCCCGCTTAGCGCCAATACCGTGCTCGCCGGACAGGTTGCCGCCCAGAGAGTAGGTCAGTTCATAAATTTCCGGCAGAACTGCATCTTTCAGTTCATGCCAGGTATGCTCATCCCGATCTTCGCGCAGAATGGTGCAGTGAATGTTGCCGTCGCCAGCATGGCCAGCGGACGGAATTCTGCAGCTGTGCTTGGCAGCAATTTTAGCAATGCCTTCCAGAGCTTTCGGAATTTCCGAAACCGGCACAACAATGTCTTCCATGCAGTACACAGGGCTCAGCATACGCAGAGCTTCTGCGTAGCATTTACGAGCTTTCCAGATGCGCTCATGGCTGGAGAGATTGTCGGAAACAAATACTTCCATCGCCCCATTTTCCATGCACATTTTGCCTGCAGCTTCATAGTCAGCCTGCACTTGCTCTTCCGTCGAGCCGTCTACTTCGATGATGACATAAGCGCCAGCATCGCTATGAGGCAGCTTTTTATTGAGGTACATTTCTGCAGCCTTGATGGAGTCGCTATCCATGAACTCCAAGCAAGTCGGCACGACGCCAGCAGTCATGATTTTAGGCACCACATTGATGGCGTCTTGCATTTTTTCGAAAGGAACCAGCAAGTCAGCCACATATTTCGGCAACGGAATGAGCTTCAGCCAAATTTTGGTCACGATGCCCAAGGTGCCTTCGGAACCGACCATGAGATGCACTACGTCATAGCCAGTTACGTCTTTTACGTTTTTACCGCCCAAGGTGACAATGTCGCCAGCGGGGGTTACTACTTCCAGACCGTATACGTGACGGCTGGTAGTACCATATTTTACAGCGCGGTTGCCGCCAGCATTAGTGGCAATGTTACCGCCAATGAAGGAGGAGTCAGCCGAGCAAGGATCGCCAGCATACAGCAAGCCCTGTTCTTTAGCCAATGCCTGTACTTCGCCGGTGGTTACGCCGGGCTCAAGAACCATAAACAGGTTCTGGGTGTCAATTTCATGAACTTTGTTCATGCGCTCTGTGGAAAGAACCACGCCGCCGCTGAAAGGAACCGCGCCTGCAGCCAGACCGGAACCGCCGCCACGCGGGGTGATTGGAACCATGTTGACGTTAGCCCATTTGCACAATTCCGAGATTTCTTGAGCGGAACCCGCTTTAACTACTACTTCCGGCATATGCTCCCACTGCTTGTCGGATACTTCGTCGCGGGAGTACATATCCATCTTCTCTTCGTCGAACAATACGTTGGCGTCGCCGAAGATGGCCTTCAATTCATCGATATGTTTCTGGGTTACTTTGTTGAATTGCATCGCCTGGATCCTCCTTACGCTTTTGCCTTGAGTTGTTTCACCGCTTCAATGAGCATAGGACCGACTTCAAGTACATCGCCAACAATACCGAAGTCGGCGACCTTGAAGATCTGCGCTTCGGGATCCTTGTTGATAGCCACAATCACGTCGGCAGTTTGCATACCAGCCAAATGGGCGATTTTACCGGAAATCCCCATAGCGATATACAGCACCGGCGCAACAGTCTTGCCGGATAAGCCAATCTGGTGAGAATAAGTAGTCCAGCCCAGCTCTACCGCATCGCGAGTAGCGCCTACGCCGGCATTCAAAAGCTCAGCCAGCGTTTCAATGATTTTCCAGCCCTCGGTGTTCTTCATGCCTTTACCGCCAGCAATGACGATCTCAGCATCTTCCACGCCTACAGCCTGGGTTGTATCGGTAATGAATTCGAGAAATTTTTCAGGCGTCACAAAGGTAGCGCCTTCAAATTTCTTTTCAATTACTTCGCCTTTACGAGAAGCGTCAGCAGCTAAGGGCTTGCAGGAACGCGGCCGGACAGTCGCCATTTGCGGACGATGGTCAGGCGTTTTAATGGTAGCCATGATGTTGCCGCCGATAGCCGGACGGGTTTGCAACAGCAATTTGGTGTCTGCATCAATAGTCAGCGAAGTGCAGTCTGCGGTCAGACCGGTATGCAGCTTAGCGGCTACCAGAGGCATAACCGTACGGCCCGTGGTCGTAGCTGCAGCAATGATAATCTCCGGACGCTCTTCTTCAACCAATTTGCAAATAGCGTTCGTGTAAGGACGCGGCAGGAAATGTGCCAAGGAAGCATCCTTAATGAAAACAACACGGTCAGCCCCTTGCGTAATGGCTTGTTCCGGATTTTCGACAGTTTCTCCCAATAATACACAGGTCAACTTGGCATTCAAATCATCAGCCAAGCTGCGGCCGCGAGCAATCAGCTCATAAGTTACAGGCAAAATCTGGCCGTTCCGTTGCTCGCCCAGAATATAAACACCCTTAAAGGATGCCATGAAATTTTCGCGATCTACGCCAGCGTTCAGATAAGTAGACACGTCACGTTACCCCCTATTTCATTCCAAATTAACCCAGTACTTCTTTTTTGACCAGGAATTCGACAAGCTCTTCCACGGGTTTGGTCGTGCCATCGGCTTTACGCATAATGGTATCACGCGCCAATTTCGGGCTAAATACTTTTACCACGCGGGTCGGCGAACCACCTAAGCCAACTTCGCATTTCTCAATGCCCAGACCAGCGGCGTCGTAAGCATCAACAGCTACGGTTTTCGCGTGCAATTTGCCGCTCAACGTAGGCATGCCCACTTCATTAATATCTTTGTTAACGCTGATCAACACCGGAGTGGGAACTTCCACCCGTTCGAAACCGCGTTCAACTGTACGTTTTACAATGACTTTGTCATCAAAAACATCAACGGCGGACACGTAGGTCTGCACAGGCATGTCAAGATATAGAGCAACCATAGCGGCCGTCTGGCCGGTTTCACCATCAGTAGCGCGCTCGCCGCAAATAACGATGTCCACTTCTCCAGCTTTGCGAACCGCTGCTGCCAAGGCTTTTGCCGTAGCAATCGTATCCGAACCAGCAAACTCGCGCCCGGAAACCAAAATACCAGCATCAGCCCCTAAGGCAATGGCTTCTTTCAGAGCTTTTTCCGCAGTAGGCGGTCCCATGCTGACGGCGGTTACCCGAACATCATCACGAGAATTTTTGATCTTGATGGCCTCTGTCAACGCGTTTTCATCCAGAGGATTGATTACGACGTCTTTGCCACTGCGAATCATGACTCCCGTCTCAGGATCCATCTTGACATTTTCTGTCCCCGGCACTTGCTTCACAAACACAACAATATGCACAACGTGTACCTCCCAATCTTTTTTTCAAAATGGGCTTTGCCGCCTGTACCGTTCACACGATTCCGGCGGACTTTTTCGACGCACTGCCTGAAAGTATGTTACAACAAGCACATTCCTAAAAAGAAAGGCTTTGCGGGTTCATCCGCAAAGCCTTGTTTGTAATGCAAAAGAAACAACATTTTGCCGGCATCTGCTTGCAAACTGCCATACTACGTCTCTTAAGCCAAGCCAGTCTTCACTTTGTAACCCGTCGCGCTGTATACCATCATAACTTTTAAGCAGTGTTCCAGCCGATGGGTTTATTATAACTTATATTTTTTTTGCATGTCAATAACATAAGGGCACCTTATAAAAGTTAATTCCGTAACTTATTTAATTACAGAATCTTCTTATCAATAAGATCGATTAATTGCACAATTTCCGGCTTGGAAATTTGCCCGTCCGCTCCCAAGTTTTCGCCTTTACGACGCATTTCTTCATTAATCAAGGAAGAGAAGATAAATACAGGCAATCCCGCCAAGCGACTTTCCTCGCGAATGCGTTTCAAAAGGTGATGTCCGTCCATTTTCGGCATTTCAATGTCGGTAATAACAATATTTACATAGTTGTTCATATCTTCGCCCGACTTGGCAATAGCGTCTAGCCGTTCCCACGCCTGCTGGCCATTGTGACAGACAATAACTTCTTCATAGCCTGCTTCACGAAGCGTACCCACCAGCAAATCACGCAATAAAGGCGAATCCTCCGCCACCAAAACACGCTTAGTTTTGCGTAAGCTCGTCAGCCGTTCGTTGGCCGTAGGAATGCTGGTCAGCTTTTGATTGATTTCCGGATTAATTTCAGAAACGATTTTTTCAAAGTCCAGCAGCAATACCATTTTCTCAGCCATCTTCACAATGCCTACCACCATTTCCGAGCTGCTGATCGCCGGCGGCTCTTCCATGGCGCTCCAAGAAATCCGATGAATTCGCGACACGCCGTGAACCAAAAAGCCAACATAAAATTCATTCAGTTCGCTAACAATAATATTTGTCGGTTCTTTATCGGTTCCCTGTCCTAGGCAGCGTGGCAAATTGACCAACGGCATAACCCGCCCGCGCAAGGTAAACACGCCGTCCACATAGGGATGCACATTCGGCATTTTAGTGACAGGCACCAAATTAATAACCTCACGAACCTTCGCTACATTAATGCCATAGGTTACATCACCAACTACAAATTCTACAATTTCAAATTCATTCGTTCCCGACTCCAGGAGAATGCCTTTTTTATCAGTGCCTTGTTCCATTACGCACTACCTCCTACATGCTGCTTTTATGTTTTTAACGTACATCTTGCATAGTGATCCTATTATTGATCATTTCTTACTATTGATCATTTCGCCCAAAAAAAAACAATTCCTGCCCCAAAGCAGCGAATTGTTTGAAATCAGGACTATAATTTCGTTAGTTTTCTTTGTTTTCTTCTGTTTCTTCACAAATCCAAGTCCAACCATCTTCCTGGCGAATCGTTCCCTGACGAAATAACCGGCCCAGAGCCCTCTTAAAAGCCGCCTTGCTCATGCCGAATTTGGTTTGAATGATTTCCGGGCTTGTCGCATCTCCATAAGGCATTTTCCCGCCCCGCTCTTGTAAAAACTGTAAGATACGTTCTCCATCCTCAAATAAAGCATCTTCCTTTTGTGGCCGCAAGGATACGTTGATCCGTCCATCCGGCCGGATAAAGGCTACCCGAAAGTCAATTTCCTGGCCCATGCGCAAAGCCGCTCCAGCCATTTCACTGCGATGCAAAAAGGTAACATGACGACCTTCGGCAAATAAAAAGTAACCTTCGTCTGTTTCATTATAAACAGTTCCTTTGAGCTTATCGCCTACTTTGCCGGTAAAAGGCAGCGCCGCCCGCTGCAGGTCTTCTTCCACTTCCATCGTCACGGCCAAACGTCCGGTTTTGTCTGTATACAGCTTGACCCAAACTTTCTCGCCTTCGTAGACGCGCCCCCGCATCCTGCTAAAGGGCATAAAGACAGCCCGTTCCGCCCCTAGGTCTACAAACGCGCCCTGTTTGCCTGTAAAGTGGATAACTTCCGCCCGAGCCACCTGGCCTTCCTTCATCTTCGGAAGCTTCATGCTGGCAGTTATACGGCCTCTAGCGTCATGGTAAAGAAAGACGTCCACTTCTTCACCGATCTCAACAGGCCGGCTCTGCTGGCCTTGGTGCAGCAAAACATCATCGCTGGTCTGGCCGGTTCCGCCATCAAGAAACACGCCGAAGTCCGCTTTACGAACTACCTTCAGCGTCGCTAAAGTCGCCGCTTGCAGGCGCGGTTTTTCATTTTCGCTCATCATTACTCCTTATACGGCAGCGCTTCCGCATCGCCCCACAACTGTTCCAAGTTGTAAAAACGCCGATCTTCTTCGACAAAAACATGTAAAATACACTCACTATAGTCAAGAAGCACCCAGCGTCCTTCGCGATACCCTTCCTTGTGCAGCGGTTCTACCCCCGCCTTAGAAAGCTTTTCTTCTACATTATCGGCAATAGCCCGCACCTGCGTTGTCGAGTTGGCGCTGCAAATAATAAAATAATCCGTTACCAGAGAAACCTCCGCCATATTTAAAATAACAATATCCATGGCTTTTTTCTCACCAGCTAGTCGAGCAATGACCTCCGGTGTTGCTTTTTTCGTTATTTCGAGCATTATTTTCCTCCTTCATTTGTTACTGCCGCTTCCAGCAGTTTTGTATTCACCAGTTCCTTAGTCGCATTTTCATCCGCTTTCCAGTAGCTTACACTCTTTTCTGTTACAAACCGGCCTGGAAGCAACACCGGTTTCAAACCGGCAGCGCGGTCAAAGTGTCTCAACGCTGCCGCCAGGCGCAACCAATCGCTCCCTTGTATATCCGTAAGAAAAGATTCTTTTACCACCGTCTGGAGCTCCGGCAGCCTGGCAAGGGTTTCCCATTGAAACGCTTGATTCGCCAAAGCCCGCAAAAAACGCTGCTGACGCTGCGCCCGTCCAATATCCCCTAGCTCATCGCTGCGAAAACGCACATACTGTCCGGACTTATCACCATCCAAATGCTGATACCCTTTGTTTAGATGAATTGCCAGCGCCGCATAGGGATCTTCATAGTTCATATCCTGTTCTACATATAAGTCAACGCCACCCAGGCTGTCCACACAGCGAATAAAGCCCTGCCAGTGCAGCGTAACATAATAATTCACAGGAATTTGCAACAAATCTTCCACTGCTTTCACCGTCAACGCCGGTCCTCCATACGCATAGGCATGGCCCAGTTTTTCAGCCTCTTTACGGCCAGGCAGCAGCACTTGCGTATCCCTAGGCAGAGACACTAGCGTAACAATGCCTGTAGCAGGATCAATATTGGCCAGAATCATGGTATCGGAACGTTTAGGCGCATCAGCAATGCCATATTCGCCATCGTCCACGCCCAACAGCAGCACATTAAGCCGCGAGGTAGCCACCTGCGGTTTGGCGTAGAGAGGCTTAGCTGGAGCTGCCACAGCCGGCTCGGGCGCAGGAGCAGGCTGCGCCGCTTGTACAGGCTCCACCACCGCTTGACTTGTCGGCGCAGCCTGGCTCCAGAGCCATATACCGCCCCTTACCAAGCCAGCAAGGAACAGCAGCAACAGCAACAAAAGCAGCACGACCCGCCCCCAACGCAGCTTTCTTGGCTTGGTTCGTCGCAGTCGCTGCCGCTCGCTTAATGGCCGCCTCACTGGTCTCTCCTCCATAGCAGTTCATTGCGCCCGGCAATCGTTTCCGGGTGAATCGCTTCTTCTCTCTTGATCATATACCGCAGCGTTTGATCATAGACTGCCAGCATGGCGGCATCTACATCCTGCAGCGCCAATTGTCGCAACTCCGCCACACCCTTGTAGGAACGCCCCTCTTCCAAACCGTCAGCTAAATAAATAATTTTATCCAACAATGACAAGCCAGTCCCCCCAATAGTGTGTCGTGCAATGGCGCGCAATACAGTCTCATCAGTAACGCCAAAGCGTTTTTTCGCCACCCCTGCCGCCAGCGGCGCATGAAGCAGCACAGGCGAGTGAAGCGCCGCCTCATCAATCACTAACCCCATGTTCTTGGCTTCCGCCAACCATTGAGCAGGAGTCCATTCTCTAACTACGTCATGGAGCAAGGCAGCTAAACGAGCTTGCTCCACATTCCCCTCATGCCGCTGCGCCAATTCAATTGCTTTGTTTATAACCCCTTGAGTATGAGCAAAGCGTTTAGAGCTTAATTCCTTTTTAACTTCCCGGAAAATGATTTCAACATCCATTCGATCCTGTCTCCTCATCCGCCAGGCCCAGATACAAACCTTCTTTAAGAATATACTGCTCTACCATTTCCGGAACAATATACTGAATGGATCGCCCTTGCTGCACCCGCAAACGAATATCAGTCGAAGAAATCGCTAGTTCCGGCGTTGTCAGCCGATGAATGCGACCTTGTCCCACACTGCCAAAATACCGTTGCGTAGCCTCCATTGCATCTTCACAACCCGGCCGACTGGCGCCCACAAAATGGCATAACTCAAAAAGCTCTTCAATTCGTTCCCATGTCGGTAATTCCCGAATCGTATCAGCGCCGGTAATAAAATACAATTCCACCGGCTCGCCAATTTCTTTTCTCAACTGCCGCAAGGTATCGACCGTATAGGAAGGTCCTGGGCGATGAATTTCAATAGGAGATACAAAAAAGAAAGGGTTAGATGCCGTCGCCAGCACCGTCATCACGTACCGATGCAACGCCGAAGTAACGTTCTGCGCTTGTTTATGCGGCGGGTGATTAGCCGGAACAAACAATACTTTTTCCAGGCCAAACTCCGTCCGTACCGCTTCCGCAATGACTAAATGGCCAATATGAATCGGATCAAAAGTCCCGCCCATAACGCCAAATTTCCGTACTTTTGTTGTCATCGAACTCTCCCTAATGTAAGGAACCACCAAAAATGCTGCAATTCCTTCGAAATTATATTGCACGATCTGCAAAAGAACTTACCGGATCTGTCCGTCTCCAGAGACAATATACTTGGTGCTCGTCAGCTCCGCCAAGCCCATCGGTCCCCGAGCGTGCAGCTTCTGTGTGCTAATACCGATTTCAGCGCCAAAGCCAAATTCAAAGCCATCACTAAAACGAGTGGATGCATTGACATAAACAGCCGCCGCATCCACCTCGCGCTGAAAGCGGCGCGCTCGCTCATAGCTGCGCGTCACAATAGCTTCGGAGTGTTTCGTGCTGTACCGAGCAATGTGCTCCAGCGCCGTATCCAAATCTTCAACCACACGTATCGACAAAATCAAGTCATGGTATTCCGTCGCCCAATCCGCTTCGGTCACCGGCAAAACCGCCTGGTGATATTTTTGAGTTTCCGGGCAGCCTCTCAGCTCCACTCCGGCAGCATGATACCGTTCCATCATCTTAGGCAGAAACGCTTTAGCCACACAGCGGTGCACCAACAAAGTCTCCATGGCGTTGCAAACCGAAGGCCGGGAAACCTTGGCATTAAAAGCAATTTCTTCCGCCATGGCTAAGTCAGCGCCGTCGTCCACATAGGTATGGCATACGCCGGTACCGGTTTCAATGACCGGCACTGTACTGTTCTCAACGACGGTGCGGATCAAGCCAGCCCCGCCGCGCGGAATAATGACGTCCAGATACCGATTAAGACGCAGCATGGCCTGCACCGCTTCCCGGTCTGTGGTTGTTACCATTTGAATGGCGCCAGCAGGCAGCCCAGCCGCCTCGCCAGATTCTACCAATACCCGGAGCATCGCCAAATTAGAGGAAATTGCCTCTGATCCTCCACGCAGCAAAACGGCATTGCCCGATTTCAAGCACAGCCCCGCCGCATCCACGGTCACATTCGGACGCGCTTCATAAATCATGCCGATAACCCCTAGAGGCACGCGCACTTTACCAATTTCTAAGCCATTCGGGCGACGCCACATGCCCAAGACCTCGCCAATAGGATCCGGCAAAGAAGCCACTTGGCGCAACCCCTCCGCCATATCGGCTATCCGTGAGGCATTGAGGCGCAGCCGGTCTAATAAGGCCGCGCTGATACCGCGCTGTTCCGCCCGAGCTACATCTTCTGCATTAGCTTGCAGAATTACCATCTGCTTCGCCTGCAGCGCATCCGCCATCGCCAAAAGCGCCGCATTTTTCTCGCCGCTTGCCATCACCGCCAACCGGCGCGCCGCTTGTTTCCCTAGTCTACCTTGCTTTTCCAGTTCCAATTTGAAATCCATGCTGCTTCCCCCTCACACCATGAGAACCAAATGGTCCCGATGAACCACTTCGTCCGTTGTTTTATATCCCAACACCGAAGAAATTTCATCCGTATGCTTGCCGCGAATGCGTTCAATTTCAACAGAGCTGTAATTGCTCAGTCCCCGCGCCAGCTCCCTGCCGTTAGGATCTAAAATTCGAATGGTTTTACCTTGTTCAAATTCCCCCTGAACCTTGACAATTCCTGCCGCCAGCAAGCTGGACCCCGTCTTGGCAATGGCCTTTGCACAGCCGCTGTCAACCTGGACATCCCCGGCGATGCGGGCTCCAAAAGCCAGCCAGGATTTGCGAACCTGCAAACGATTATGTTTAGAAGGAAACAACGTCCCTACTGCCTGGCCGGTTAAAATCTCCCTCACAACACCATCTTGCGTCCCGGAGGCAATCACCAGGGCAATACCGGCATTGACCGCAATCTTTGCGGCTTGAATCTTTGTATACATGCCGCCAGTACCGCGCATCGTCCCCGGGCCGCCGGCAAGTTCGTCAATCTCGGGAGTAATCTCAGCAATTTCAGAAAGCAGTTTCGCTTCCGGGTTTGTTTGCGGATTAGCGGTATATACGCCGTCTACATCCGATAAGATAATAATCAAATCCGCATCAACAATGGTTCCCACCATCGCCGACAGGGTGTCGTTATCGCCTATTTTCAGTTCATCTACCGCTACCGCGTCATTTTCGTTGATAATGGGAATGACTCCCATAGCCAAGAGCTGCAATAAAGTGTTGCGAGAATTTACATAGCGGCTGCGTTTTACAGAATCTTCCCTGGTCAAAAGCACCTGACCGACAGTCTGTCCGTACTCTGCAAATATTTTTTCGTACACATGCAGTAAAACGCCTTGCCCTACAGCAGCTGCCGCTTGCTTTTCCGGAATGGTCTTCGGTTTTTCCGTCAAGCCCAAGCGCTCCATGCCTGCACCGACCGCGCCGGAGCTGACCAAGACGATTTCCTTGCCTTGATTCACCAGGTCGGACAGTTCGCGGACCAACCGTTCGATGCGAAAAAAATTCAATTTTCCAGTTTCGTGCGTTAAGGTGCTTGTCCCAACCTTAACTACAATCCGCTGCGCCTCTCCGATGTTCTCTCGATTCAACATAGCCAATCCCCCGCTTTGCGATGAAATAAAATGCGTTTGGGATCCTTTTATGGCAGTTCAATTTTTGGTTTTTCCGGATTTGGCGCATACAAAAGGCCATTGCGGCCGATAACTTGCACCAAGTCAGCTCCACTGAGGCGCGCCAGTTCTTCCAGAGCCTCTTTGGGTTCCACCGGGCTATTTTTCAATACTCGAACCTTAATTAGTTCCCGTTTCGAAATGGCTTCCTTCGCAGTGATAACCACGGTCTCCACAATACCGCCTTTGCCGACCTGCACCACCGGATCCAAGGCGCTTCCTAACGCACGCAAATGACGTTTTTGCTTGCCATTTAGCTCCATATTTAATCCTCCTAGCATCCTTATTACAACTTACCCATGTTGCCTGTATTCAAATTCCATGTCGCGAATACGCACGGTATCGCCTTCTTGAATTCCTTTTTCCTGCAATGCCACTTCAATTTCCAGATTGCGCCAAATGCGCTGGAATCGCCGCAGGCCGTCTTCGTTGTCAAAATTGGTCATAGCAACCAAACGTTCTATATCCTTGCCGCTGACAACAAAAGCGCCATCATCCGCCCGGCTGATGGTAAAGAGGATTTCTTCCTTAGCCTCGTATACCTTGACTTCGTCAACTACTTCCGGCTCTTCCCGATAAGCTTGCAATAATTGCCAAGCCCGCTGCATCACTTGCTGCAACCCTTCGCCCGTTGCCGCGGATACCGGATAAATCTCGTAGCCTTCCTTCGCAAAATGCGCCTGCAAACGCAGATAATTTTCCTGCGCTTCCGGCAAATCCAGCTTGTTGGCTACAATAATCTGTTGTCGTTTCGCTAATTTATCACTATACAAGGCCAATTCCTTATTGATAGCGTAAAAATCTTCCAAAGGATCTCTGCCTTCAAGGCCGGAAGCATCCAGTACATGAATCATGATTTTGGTACGCTCCACATGACGCAGAAAATCATGGCCTAAGCCAGCACCGGAGTGCGCTCCTTCTATCAAGCCAGGAATGTCCGCCAGCACAAAGCTGCAGCCGTCATCCAGGCGCACAACACCTAAAACCGGCGTCAGCGTTGTAAAATGATAAGAGGCAATTTCCGGTTTCGCTGCGGAAACCTTGGAAATAATGCTGGACTTGCCCACGCTGGGATACCCGACAAGGCCCACATCAGCCAAAAGTTTCAGCTCTAAAAACAGTTGCCGCTCTGCTCCGGGTTCGCCTTTTTCTGCGAATTGCGGCGCCCTCTGCATACTATTGACAAAACGGGCGTTGCCGCGTCCCCCGCGTCCGCCTTTCGCTACTACAGCTTGCTGACCGACTTCTGTCAAATCCGCCAGTATTTCGCCGCTTTCCGCATCCTTAACTAACGTTCCCGGTGGTACGGGTACAAATAAATGTTCCCCTGCCTTGCCATGCATATTTTTGCTTTGACCATGCACGCCGGTAGGCGCGACAAATTTCCGTTTATATCGAAAATCAATTAACGTATTATAGTTGTTATCAACAATTAAAACAACATCGCCGCCGCGCCCTCCGTCACCACCGCTCGGACCGCCTTTGGGCACAAATTTTTCACGTCGGAAACTGGACATGCCGTTGCCGCCGTCACCTGCTTTTACTTGTATTTTCGCACGATCAATAAACATAAAAAGGTATTTCCTTTCCTCTGAGCTCCATAGAGATTCATTTAATTATACCTGTTTTGCTGCGTCTTGCCTAGGGAGCCACCGATGCAGCCAACGCTCCCGTAAATGCAAATGAATCAGTAGTTCCCTAAGCAAGGCGCTACTCAAGAAAAAAAGACCTGCGGTTAGGTTCCGCAGGTCTTTGGTGTGTATTCGCTTAGATTGCAGCTTCTTCCGCGGGGTAGACGCTGATCTGACGCTTATAGCGGCCTTTGCGTTCAAAAGAAACGCGGCCAGGCGTCAGGGCGAACAGCGTATCATCCTTACCAATGCCTACATTGGCTCCAGGATGAAAATGCGTTCCACGCTGACGAACAAGAATGCTGCCTGCGGTTACCACTTCACCGGCTTGACGTTTAACGCCAAGGCGTTTAGCTTCGCTATCACGGCCGTTACGAGTGCTGCCGACGCCTTTTTTATGGGCGAATAGCTGAAGATCAAATTGGAACATGCCATTTCACCTCCTGTTTTCCCGGATCTTAAGATACCGGGGATACAATCGTTCGATTTCCCTCAGTCCCAGAAGCATGGTCTCTAAAATCGCACTGCTCTGCGTTGTTGGCGCCTCTTTCAGCGTAGCTTCCAAAAGCCCCTCTTCGACAGACAGTTGCAGTTCCATGCGCAAATGCCGCTCTAAGCCGAGCACTGCCGCTTGCGCTAAGGCAGATACGCCAGCGCAGACAATGTCTTGTCCGTGCGGAGCCGCTTTGGCATGACCTTTTAGAGAAAAAGCCCACAAAAAGCCTGAGGAATTTCGCTGTAAACAAATATCAATCATTCCGACTTAGGCCTCAATCTTTTCAATCACGACCTGAGTGAACGGTTGACGATGGCCCTGGCGGCGACGGTAGTTGGATTTAGCTTTGTACTTGAAGACCAAAATCTTCTTGCCTTTACCATGCTCCACTACTTTAGCAACCACTTTCGCACCGGCTACAACCGGAGCGCCCACCAAAACTTCGCCGTCCTTCACGACAGTCAGAACGCGTTCGAACGCAACTTCCTGTCCTTCTTCTACGGCCAGCTTCTCAACGACAATTTTGTCGCCTTCCTGCACACGGTATTGTTTACCGCCAGTTTCAATGATAGCGTACATAAAAATGCACCTCCTCTGCTTTGAGCTCGCCGAATACGGTATCGCCATCGCGAATTTTCCACCTCTCCGAGCGGCGGCACAGGAAATCCTATGCATTTTTAAATATTAGCATAGGCCTTATTTCTTGTCAATGAAATTCCTCGTTATCTCCGCTTGCCTTCTTTCATTTGCCTCTTTGCGGCCGCTGATAGGTTCCGCTGCGACCGCCGCGTTTTTCCACCAAGCAGATTTGCGAGATTTCCATCTCTTTGTCTACAGCCTTGCACATGTCATAAATGGTTAGCGCCGCAACAGAGACAGCCGTCAGCGCTTCCATTTCCACGCCGGTCTTGCCGTGATTTTGCACGGTTGCCGCAATTTCTACCGCCCCTGCCTCGTCATCCAAATAAAAAAGCAAATCCACACCCGTTAACTGCAAGGGATGACACATAGGGATCAGTTCCCAAGTCTTCTTAGCAGCCATAATGCCAGCAACCTGGGCCACAGCTAGCACGTCCCCTTTGCCTAAACGTCCTTCCCGTATTTTTTGAAGCGTCTCCGCCGCCATATTCACCTTGCCTGTGGCCACCGCCAAGCGTTCTGTATCCGCCTTGTCGCCGACATGCACCATTTTGGCTTTGCCAGTTTCATTAAAATGCGTTAATTCCATTGCCTACGCCCTCCTTTCTCTACAACCCGCCTTCATCCCATACGCCGCGCCCCCAAGTACCGCTTTTTCCAATAGGGCTCGTTCAACGAGCTAATCATGACGCCCCTGCTTGAGGAAGCATGAACAAAACGCTCCTGCCCCAAATAAATTCCTTCATGGGAAGCGCCTTTTTCGTAGGTTGTAAAAAAGACCACATCTCCCGGCTGCAATCTCTTTTTGTCAATAATCCGGCCAACCGTATACTGTATGTCTGCCGTGCGAGGCAGCTTGACGCCGTGTTTTTGAAACACATACATCACAAAGCCGGAGCAATCAAACCCCTGCGGCGTAGCCCCTCCAAAACGGTAAGGCACGCCCAAGTATTGCTGGGCGGTTTCCTGCACCGAGCTTCCAGGACGCCTTTCTTTGAACTGCGGCAGCGGCGGCGAAGAAGCAGCCCCCTTTTTTGTGACAATTGCAGCTTTGCGTTCCGAAGCCGAAGCCGGCTGGCTCGCTGTCGCTGCAGGCAACCGTGCTTGGCCCATCAGCTTTTGATAAGTCGCTTCATCCAATACACCATTCGCTGGCAAGCCCTGCTGCTGTTGGAACGCCCGCACAGCCGACGCCGTCAAGGGATGAAACACGCCGTCTTGTTTGCCCACGGCATAACCGAGCGAGCGCAGACGCTGCTGCACCGCCAAAATTTCCTGACCGGAGTCTCCTTCCCGATATACCGCCGCTAAAGCAGTTCCCCAGGGCAGGCTTAACCAGGCCCCAATAAGCAAGGCCCCAAGCAGCACCGTTCTCTTCATACAAACTCCTGCATCAATGGTGTAATATCCACTTGCTGCAAATCGGCTTCCACCAGCGGTCCCGCCTGCAGCTGCGGTAAAGCGCCGTCAAAGGTCGGTCTGCTTTCCTTATAAAATAAGCCTATAGGGATAATATCTCCCCACAATGCCGCCAACGCCAGCGCCTTTTCTTGATTTTCAGGATCATATTCGTCCATTTCTTTTAAATCGCGCACTCTCTGCTTATACCAAGCATACGTATTGACTGCATTAAAGGATACGCAAGGCTGTAAAATCTCCACAACCGCAAAGCCCCGATGCGCCACGGCGGCCGCCATCATTTCCGTCATATGCGGCACATTAGCTGTAAAGGTTCTAGCCACAAAGGTTGCGCCCATGCTCAAGGCTGTGTGAGCAATATTAACCGGTTTTTCTACATTCCCCAGAGGAGGCGGCGTAAACTTGGTCACCGTGCCCAAATCCGTCGTCGGCGAAGCCTGCCCCTTGGTCAAGCCATAAATCTGGTTGTTATGGACAAAATAGCTTATGTCCAAATTACGGCGGGCCGTATGCACAAAATGCCCCATGCCTAAGCCCATGCCGTCTCCATCGCCGCCTTCGGCGATGACTGTCAAATGATGATTAGCCAGCTTAACCCCGGTGGCGACAGGCAACGAACGCCCGTGCAAAGATTCTACCCTATAGCCGTTCACATACTGCGCAATTTTACTGGAGCAGCCGATGCCTGTCACTAAGACCGTATCGTTGGCAGACAATGTCGCCAGCACGTTTTTCAAGGCGTGGAAAATCCCGAAGTTCCCGCAGCCCATGCACCAGGTAGAAGTATGAGTTCCTTGCATTTCGCGATCACTCATTACCCAAGCACCTCCTTTATACGAGCCAAGATCTGGCTCGGCGTAAAAGCGCGCGAATCATACTTCAAATAGCTTTCATCAACGGCATACCCTAAATGTCCGCGCAACAAAAAGCCTAACTGAGCTGTTTTATTCCCTTCAATAAGCAGTGATTTTTTCACGCGCGGCAAGGTCTTCAACAACGCCTGCACCGGAAACGGCGCCACATACAGAACCTGCAGCACATTTACGGTTAAGCCTTCTTGTTTTGCCAGTTCCATAGCCTCTAAAGCCGCGCCTTTAGTAGAGCCCCATACAAACAAAGTCAGTTCCGCCTCGTCTGGACCGTATTGTTTCAAGCCGTCTGCAGCCGCTTCCATAGCCGGCAATTTTTCATACCAGCGATCCAAGCCAGCAACAGCCGTTTCCGGTTCTCTTGCTGCGTATTCCTTGTCGCCGGAGCTGTAAAATCCGTCATCACTATGGGTATAGCTAGTTGCGATATAGGCCCCTCCCTTTTGTCCCGGCACCGCCCGGGGAGGCGCTTCGCTTCCCGCCGCCTCGCTATACCGCAGATACGGTTGCTGCGCCGCCAGCCATTCTTCACTAGCCCGCCCCGCTTCTACTTGCGGTTCAAGAGGCGTCGTAAAAAACGGTCTGCTCACCGAGGAATCCGCTAAATACTTATCCGTTAAAATCAACCCCGGCACCTGAAAACGCTCAGTTAAATCAAAAAGGCGAGCAGTTTCATAAAAACATTCATCTACATCGCCGGGAGCTAAGACAAATCGAGGAAACTCGCCCTGGGAGGCAAAGGTAGTGAACAGCAAGTCCGCCTGAGCCGTTCTTGTCGGCATGCCGGTGCTAGGTCCCCCTCTTTGCGCGTTCACCAGCACGATGGGCAGCTCCGCCTGCGCGGCAAACCCCAAAGCCTCTACCATCAACGCAAAGCCGCCGCCGCTTGTAGAAGCCAAGGAACGCACACCTGCATAGGAAGCGCCGATCAGCATGTTTACCGCTGCAATTTCATCTTCCGCTTGCTTAAACACAACTCCGTAGCGAGCTCCCTGATCAGCCATATATACCAACACGCTCGAGCCTGGCGTCATGGGATAACCGGCGCAAAAACGACAGCCTCCTTGAATGGCGCCCATAGCCAGTGCATCATTGCCGTTAAGCAGCATCTTTGGTTCCTGTGACGCAGCCATGGGCAGCCCAAACAAACCGGACGCAGGACAGCACTTGGCGGCAGCTTCCTTAAACGCCGCCTCAAAAATAGCCTTGTTTTGCTCTCGGACACTTTCTTTTTTAAATTCGTCGTTCATAACCTGCAAAATAGCAGCTCGCGGAAAACCGCTCAGCGCGCAAAACGCCCCCAAAAGTGCGCTGTTTCCCATTACCTTTGCCGCATCTCCCGGCAATTTCTGCAAAAGAGGCAAGCCAATCCAAGTCCCGGGAGCATCTCCTTGAACCTCCGGCGTCTTCACCGCTTCGCAGTCATATAAAACAATCCCGTCCGTGCGCACTTTAGAGTAATTTTGATCAAAAGCCTGTTGGGATAATGCACCCAAAAACTGAAAGCTTTCCTCATGCGCAGCCAAAGGCTCTGCGCCCAAGCGAGCCATGCAGGTGTTCAAACCGCCTTTTATTAAGGAAGGATACTCGTTAACCACCATGGACCATAAAGAGTTTCGAGAAGCCGCTCTTGCCACCATCATTCCGGCGCTCATGACGCCATACCCGGCTTCCCCTCCAAACATCACCGAATACGTGTTCATAAAATTCTTTCGCCCCCTTTATGCTCTTCCGTTTCCAGGTTGTCAGTTTTTTCTGTTGTTACGGTTCGTCATTCACTTCATGAATTCCTTTTAAATGGAAAGAACTCTTGTAGAGAAAGCCTAACTCCGTTACATTGCTCCCGAGTATTTCTTAGAGTATACTAATTAGCAAAGAAACCAAAGGGAGGTTTTGCACGTGAGCCAGTTACGCTACTATGGTCATGCCTGTTTTAGCTGGGAAAATCAAGGAACCGTTCTTTTGTTCGATCCGTTTTTAAAAGACAACCCCTTCCAAATAGCCCAGCCGGAAGACATGGACTGTCACTACATCCTTGTTTCACACGGTCACTTCGATCATCTAGGCGACGCTGTCGCTATCGCCAAACGCACCGGCGCTACAATCATCAGTACTGCTGAGATTGCTAATTTATGCGCAGGTCAGGAATGCAAAACCCATGCTATGCATCTTGGGGGCACTTTTGATTTTCCTTTCGGCTCCGTTCGGGTCACCCCTGCTTTTCATGGCGCTGGTGTTCCTGGCGGTCACGCTTGCGGCTTTATTGTCCGTCAAGGAGAACAGCGGGTTTATTTTGCCGGTGATACGGCCCTTTTCGGCGACATGACCCTCTTAGGGCGCCTGGAAAGTATCGACTGCGCGCTATTACCTATCGGCGGCAACTTTACGATGGGCCCCAAAGACGCCGCCGAAGCCGTTGCCATGCTCAAGCCGGCTATGGTCGTTCCCATGCACTACAGCACTTGGCCTGTCATCGAACAAGACCCAGGCCAGTTCAAGCAGGACGTAGAATCTCGTTTATCTACGCCGGTCCGCATCCTCAAACCCGGCGAAACTCTTACTTTATAAGAAAAACTCTTAACGCAGTCTTTTGACGGAAACCACGGAAATTGAACAGGAGAATCGGAGAACCGGAGGGCACGAATGAGGCTACGGTGGCAATGAATATATAAGAAAAAGGCTGCTTCGACATAGATCGAAACAGCCTTTTTCTTATAAGCCCATTCGCAAAGCTTGCTTGCGCACAGCCACCTTCCCGCTCCAAACCGTTTCCTGCGCTGCCGCAAATTCCGGTTTGCGCAACAAGACATATTCGCCGGCATAGGGCTGGTACAACGCCAAAAAAGCCCTCCAGGTAGAACTACGTTTTTCATAAATATCCGGGAAAATGGTTAAATACAAGCCATCTGCCTTTTCCGTAAGGCTCATCGTTTCATACGTTACCAGCACCGGCGTCCCCAAGGAAATCTTCTCAAAAAGCTCTTCCACATCCCGATTGTACATGCGCACGCAACCGCCGGACACAGGATATTCAATACTCCAGTCCTTATTGGTGCCATGAATACCATAGGAACGCGAAAATTCCATCCACCTTGTCCCCAGAGGATTAGCAGGTCCCGGAGGAACCGGCGTCTTGTCCACAAAGCCGCTGCCAGGATGCCAAGTAGGATACTTCTCCTTATAGAAAACGCTGAATTGTCCCACCGGCGTCTGCTCGTAAGGAGTCCCTACCGCAACACTGTATTCTTTCAACAAACGCGAACCATCAAACAAACGCAACTTATATTCCGGCACATTCAGCCGCAGCTCATAAGCAGCTTCCGCCGGTAAAGCAACACCTGCCAACATCAGCAGGAACAGGAGGAGACTCAGCCATTTTTTCATGGATCTCCCTCCTTACTTTATTGTGATGCCTTTGATTATGTACGCGTCGTCAAGTTGTTAACGAACCACTACTACTGCCGTACCATAACGAATATACGGGTAAATTTCTTCTAAATCACTGTCTACCATGGCGATGCAGCCTTCGGTCCAGTCTCGTCCTTCCCGCGTCGCCTCGTCACGCCCGCCATGAATGCCGATCCAACCGCCAAGCTGCGTATCCTGGGGCGGTAAAGCCAGCTGTTCATTTGCCGTGACAATACGTTGATATTCGCCATAGCTGATAAGCTGATCACCCAAGCCGCGTTCGGCATGACCCACATCCGGATAACTAAGGCCCAACCAAGATCTGCCCAAATAGGGATGGCTGCCCAAGCGCTCTTTTTCCGTTACAAAAAAGCGTCCTTCCGGCGTCCGATTGTCGCCGCGTTCTTTTTTATCGCCATCCGGGTTCACGCCAAAGGCACAAGGATACGTTTTTAACTCCTTGCCTTCATGAAACACCGTTAAGCGATGCTTCGACTTTTCCACCAGAATTGCCGTAGCAGCCGACTCGGCAAATTCCTTGGCGTAATTACTGCGCACAGCATCTGCTGCCGCCTCTGCCGGAGAAAAAAATCCAGTTCCTCCCAGCACGCACAATAGAAACGTTACTAAAGCACTTCCCCAATAGGCCATTTTTTTCTTACTCATTATGTCTTTCAACACCCTCCAATCACAAAACAACTACAACAGAAAGGGTATGAATGATTATATATCATTTTTTCGCGCTTCTCAAGAAAATTCCTGCTGTTATCTCCTTGCAATTTATGCTTTTTCCTTTTTACCTTACATAAGTATAAGATATTTACTCACAACAAGCAGGAATTCTTTGTTATGCGTCTAATTTTATAAATTATTAAATGCGCTTCTTACTGTGCATTTATAAATTAACGCTGCATTACTAAAGGAGGTTTTTTCATGGCTCCCCTATTAACTGATTTGGACTCGATTCGCTTCGCCATAGAATTAGAAGCACGCGGTGCTCAGTTTTATTTAGAAGCCGCAAGACGTATGGAAAACGAAGATCAACGCAATTTGGTGCTCCTTCTTTCAGGTCAGACCAATAATCACTTAGAAGGTGTCAAAAAAATCTTGGCCACCGTACAGACGCAAAAAAACGGCAGCGCACCAGAAGCGCTGGATGCTGAAACCGCGGCGATCATTCAAAAAATTGGCACTTCCCTTTCCTTCCCGGCGGAAGCCCAAGCGGCGCAAAAAGTTGCGGCATGCACTTCCGTCAGTTCCATCTTGGAAATTGCCCTGCAAGGCGAAAAAGAGTCAGTACAGCTATACGAGCAAATTGCCACTAGCACTAAAAACGACGAGGTTCGTAAAATTTTCACGGCACTGCAGTCCGAAGAGCAGATTCACGTGCAAAAGCTCTTGGAAATGCTGCAAGGCTGGGCCTAATAACGCAATCCAGGAAACGAACAAAAAAATTTCGCAGCTGCCGTCATCAGTTGCGACTCCACGCTTTTAAATCAAGAAAAAAGCCAGGGTATCCGTCAAGGATATCCCGGCTTTTTTCACTTCAACCTTCCCGTTTCACCATAGCCACTTCATCGCAGTTAGGGAATTTGGGACAGTTTATACATTCTTTCCAAACCTTCTGCGGCAATTCTTCTTTGGTAACCTCGGAAAAGCCCAAGGTCCCAAAAAATTCCGGCTGATACGTCAAGGTAAAGAAGGTCTTTACCCCCAACGCCCGGCCTTCAATAAGCAGCTCTTCCACGATCTGTCTGCCGATGCCCCGCCGCTGGAAACCAGGCGCAATGGCTAAGGCCCTTACCTCAGCCAAGGCGTCCCAGGAAAGATGCAGGCTTCCTACACCAACCAGCCTATCATCCTCTTCGGCAATAATTACATCCCGCAAGGTTTCATAAATGGAGTTGCGCGAACGCGGCAGCATAACTCCTTGCTGTGCATAATCGTTGACAAGCTTATGGATGGCTTCTACATCTCCAAATGTCGCTTTACGCAAATGCATGTCAAAATCCCTCCTTTGGTTGTCAAACTCATGGCTTCATGCTGGGACACAAATCCTGCACAGGACAATCATCACACAAAGGCCTGCGCGCCTTGCAAATTTTCCGGCCATGCCAAATCAGCCAATGATGCGCCGCTGCCCAGTCCTTTTTAGGAATAGCCTTCTGCAGCGCCGCCTCCACCGCTTCCGGCGTATCGCCGGTTCCCAGGCGCAACCGATTCGCCACGCGAAACACGTGCGTATCCACCGCAATAGCCGGCACATTATAAAGAACGCTTAAAATAACATTAGCGGTTTTTCGGCCCACTCCCGGCAACGCAATGAGAGAGTTAAAGGTATCGGGAACTTGTCCTTGATGACGTTCCAACAGCAGCCGGCTCATAGCCAAAATATTTTTGGCCTTAGCACGGAACAAGCCGCAATCCTTGATCTCTTCCTCCAACGCTTCCAACCCTAAGAGCAGAATAGCCTCCGGCGTGTTGGCTTTGAGAAATAATCTTCCTGTGGTGATATTCACACGTTCATCTGTGCACTGCGCCGAAAGAATTACAGCCACCAACAGTTCAAAAGGCGATGTATAATGAAGCGCTGTACCAATATGACCATAGGTCTGCTCCAGCACCTTCAGCATCTGCCCTTTGACGGCTTTCGTCACTCTCATGCCAAGCCTCAGTTGGTCAAGCTGCGCACAGGCGCGGGAATCCGCCCGCCCCTGGCAATAAATTCAGCAGAACTAAAACGGTTTACCGGCAAAATGGGACTATAGCCCAACAAGCCGCCAAACTCCACACTATCGCCGACCTTTTTACCAGGAACTGGAATAATACGCACAGCCGTAGTTTTATTATTAATCATGCCAATTGCCGCTTCGTCTGCAATAATAGCTGCCAACGTAGTAGACGGCGTATCGCCGGGAACGGCAATCATGTCAAGGCCAACGGAACAAACACAGGTCATAGCTTCCAGTTTCTCTAGCGTCAAAGCGCCGCGTTCCACAGCAGCAATCATGCCCGCATCTTCGCTAACAGGAATAAACGCGCCGCTCAAACCGCCAACATGGGAAGAAGCCATCAAGCCGCCTTTTTTAACGGCATCGTTCAGCAAAGCCAAAGCCGCTGTCGTGCCGGGGGCGCCGCAGCTCTCCAAGCCCATCTCTTCCAAAATATGCGCTACACTATCGCCAATGGCCGGCGTCGGCGCCAAGGACAAATCTACAATACCAAACTGCACGCCCAAACGCCGCGAAGCCTCCTGAGCCACCAGTTGCCCTACGCGGGTGATTTTAAATGCGGTTTTCTTAATAGTTTCCGCCACCATGCTGAAATCTTGGCCTTTAACATCCTCCAAGGCTCGTTTCACAACGCCAGGGCCGCTAACGCCCACATTGATAACCGTCTCCGGCTCTCCTACGCCATGAAAAGCGCCAGCCATAAAGGGATTGTCTTGGGGCACATTAGCGAACACAACCAATTTAGCGCAGCCAATGGCATCGCGATCCGCGGTCAAGGCGGCAGCTTTCACAATGACGTCGCCCATTTCCCGAACAGCATCCATATTAATGCCAGTCTTGGTAGAACCCACATTGACCGACGCGCACACACGATCTGTGCAAGCCAGCGCTTCAGGAATGGATGCAATCAAGCGGCGGTCGCCTTCGGTATAGCCTTTTTCAACCAAGGCGGAAAACCCGCCGATAAAGTTAACCCCAACTTCTTTGGCCGCTTTGTCCAAAATCTGAGCTACAGGTACAAGGCTGTCGGTACGACAGCTTTCCGCGGCAATCGCGATTGGCGTAATGGATATCCGCTTGTTAATAATGGGAATGCCATATTCGCTTTCAATTTCTTCGCCAGTGCGCACTAAATGCTCGGCGCGGCGCGTGATTTTTTCATATACATTTTGACAGAAACGGTCTAAATCGGGGTGGGCGCAATCGCGCAAACTAATCCCCATCGTAATCGTCCGCACATCAAGATTATTTTCACTGATCATGCGGTTCGTTTCTAAAATATCTTTAATGCTTAACATCAATAAACTCCTTCCAAAAGTGAGCAACGCTCTGTTGCTAATTTAAATGCGGTGCATGCTTTGAAAAATATCTTCATGCTGCACTTTAATTTCCAAGCCCAGTTCCTTGCCTTTCGCTGCAAAAATAGCCTGCAGTTCTTTGAGAGAAACTTTGCTTTCACCAGTTTCAGCAATCATTACCATATTAAAAAAGCCATCAACAATATTTTGATTGATGTCCAAAATATTTACCTGATTTTCCGCCAGCACATTACTGGCCATAGCAACAATACCCACGCGATCCTTACCAATAATCGTAATTACGACTTTCATCTTCTACTACACTCCTTCAATTTTAATACTTGCTATTCAACAGTTAGCCGCCGGAAATCCGCCTGACTCCAGAAAGGTTTTCTTGTTGGGAAAACCTATAACTTTCATAGCATATTCTCTAGCATATTCTCTGTTATTGCATAATATCCTGCCAAAATTAAAATAAAAATGCGAGCCAGGCTTTTACTGGCTCGCATTTGTCTACTGCAGATACTATTATTGGTTTTGAGTTCCACCAGGAGCAGCCTGGCACGGCATATTCCCTCTGCCTGCTCCGTTCATCATACCGCGATGATGTTTGCCCATTTCACCCGGGTGCGCTTTCATCCATTCCATGCGCTCTTGCATGAATTGCAGGTGTTGGTCAGCCTGTTCTCGGCTAATCAAACCCTTTGCTACTTCTTGATTCAAAAAGTCTTTTTTCAAAGCCAGCATTTTCTCGTGATGCGCTGCCATATCCTGTTGAAACTCTGCTTTCTGCGCATCCGTCCAGGTGGCGTTGTTAAACAAACAAGGACGCTCGCCGCCAGCTCCTGGACCACCGCCCATAGGACCCATAGGCGCCGCCGATACCCATGCAGCCGAAACAAGAATTACCCCAGCAGCCAAAGTTGCTATCCATCTTTTTTTCATCATTGTTAATCCCTCCTGTTTTGTTTGTGTCTTTATTGTATCGTTCAGACATGGCAAATATTTGGCGTCTTTGTGACAAAAGATTGAACTTATCATAATATAACGCAGGAAAATGACATAGTAAGACGAATTTTATTATCAATAAAGATGCATCATACTAAAAGGAGTGATTCACGTGTACGATACTGACTGCTACACTCGCTCTCAAGCTCTTGGCTATGCAAGGTTAGCCTTAAAAGAAATGGCTGCCAAAAAAGTAATTCCTCTTGAGATAGTTCCTGCCATTATGCAGCAAATGCTGCAGTTAATGGAAGAATTCACGCCGGCAGAAGCGGAGGCTAGGGGAAATCAGTTCCGTCAATCAGAAACTTACCAACAGGCGATTGCCAACTTGAAAGGTAAGTCTACTCCCCCAACTTAAAGTATCTGTTGAAAAGCGAGTAAAAGATGCGATGCCTAGACGGCTTTGCATCTTTTTTACGTGTAGCCTTTTATGCTATACTGTCTACATGATATAATTTCTTCATTAAAACAATTTTGTTGTGTAATTACGAAAGGATGACTCATTTTATGACACTGGAAACGATTGAACGCATCAACGCCTTATCGCGCAAGCAGCGCTCCATCGGCTTGACGGAAGAAGAAAAGCAGGAACAACTTCTGCTTCGCCGGCAATATATTGACAATATTAAAGTACAAATCACCCAAGCATTAGGCCCAGACACTTCGGCGGCTCCACTCCATGAACAGTAAAACAGTCTGGGGCTTCCGCCAATATTGGGGCTGGGTGCTGCTTTTGGCATTGACTCATTTCACCAGTGACTTTTATAATAATTTCCTGCCCCCCATGCTGCCTTTTCTGGTAGATACCATGCACATTTCCCTCACCACAGGCGGCCTGCTGGCCATGGTCTACGCCATCACTTCTTGTCTTCTGCAGCCGTTTTTTGGTTATTGGGTTGATCGACAGGGAGCCACATGGCCTCTCTTAGCCACAATTCCAGGCAGTGCGTTTTTCATCTGTTTAAGCGGCGAAGCGCCTTCACCGCTTTTTTTATTTTTATTGGTCGCCGTCGCCGGTACGGTCTCTTCTGTATTCCATCCGTTGGCGTCCGCCCTGGTGGCGCGCGTCACCGATCCATCCCACCGGGCGTTTTCTATGTCCTTGTTCATCAGTGGCGGCAATATTGGTTTTGCGGTTGCTCCCGCTCTGCTGACAGGCTATCTTTCCACATGGGGACTTGAAAGTCTTTGGTTCCTTTTCTTTCCGGCCCTTGCCCTCGCTGCTGCGTGCCTTGCTTCCCGTTTGCATTTGGTACCGCTTCGCGACCAGCATCAATTTGCTTTTAAAGAAGACACCACAGCCCCCTCTTGGTATCGATCTAAACCTCTTTTGTTATTAAATACCGCCATGACGCTGCGCTGTTGGACGCAAGTAGCTTTTTTAACTTTTCTACCACTGTTGCTGCCGCTTTGGGGCGCCTCCGCCGCCATGGGAGGCACCTTCCTTACGGTGTACCTCTTAGGCGGCGCTTTAGGAAGCTTTTGCGGCGGTTGGGCTGGTGATCGCTGGGGGCATGCCCGTTGCATTCAAGGCTGCCTGCTCCTCGCCCTAATCTCATTAGCCTTGTTTCTCTTCTCCAGCTCTTTATCCTGGTCGGCTTGGATCCTTATTTTCCTTGGCGGCGCTGGCCTGCAAGGCTCTTTGCCCTCGTCCATAGTCTGGGCGCAAGCTATTTTGCCCCAAAATGCCGCTATGGCCTCCGGCATGATGTTGGGGCTTACCTTTGGTTTGGGCGGCGTAGGCGCCGCCATCAGCGGCGCCTGGGCTGACCTCTGGGGCATCCCGGTCTCTCTCGCTGTATCTTTGTTTCCTCTGCTTTTGGCGAGCGTGTTGCTGCACCGTATTCCCTCGCCCAATTTAAATGGTAAATAGATTACTTTCAAAAGCTTGGTCTCGCCAAGCTTTTTTTTCATTAAAAAAATAACAAGCATTACAAATTGCTCTAAAGAGCTTCCTATTTGTTTGTAATTATCTCAGAGCGCCCCATGTATACAATATTCCCTCATTTCCTCCGGGACAAAGCAACTCAAGAAACACATCATTTGAAACTTTTTACTCGATTTTATTTTGAGCTATTTGTAACTAATATTCGTTTAAAGTCCACCGCCGAAGTACTTATATACTTGTGAAAAGATTGACAACCTTAATGAAAATAAACTATAATTAAAAATGTGTTATATCGTTGTTGCGTACCCACAGACATTTTAATTTATTTACAACTAAATGTACCTGGCGCTTTTACATAACTCTTTTCAGTCATGTACACAGCGTTGGCAAATGTGGTTATTCTACAATGATAAAACATACATTGCACAGATAATTTGGAGGAGGTAACAGTTCATGGCGAAAAAACCACTGAGAATTATGGAAACTGTGTTGCGTGACGGCCATCAGTCGCTCGCAGCTACCCGGATGCGTATTACCGATATGCTTCCCCAGTTGGAAATCCTTGACAACGTAGGCTACTGGGCTTTAGAAGCTTGGGGCGGCGCTACCTTCGACACCTGCCTTCGTTTTCTGAACGAAGATCCCTGGGAACGTTTGAAAACGCTCCGCAAACACATTACCAAAACTCCGATTTCGATGCTGCTTCGCGGCCAGAACATCTTGGGCTACAACCATTATGCCGATGATGTTGTGGAAGCTTTCGTAGCTAAAATGGTTGAACACGGCATTGGCGTTATTCGTATTTTTGACGCTCTTAATGACATCCGCAACCTGGAAACAGGTATCCGCGCTGGTAAAAAAGCCGGAGCTCATGTCCAAGGCGTATGCGTATATACCATCAGCCCGTATCATACCACCGAAAGCTACTTGGAATTGGCTCGCAGCCTTGTGGAACGCGGTGTTGATTCTATCTGTATCAAAGACATGGCTGGTTTGATTGCTCCTTACGAAGCATACAAATTGGTTAAAGCTATGAAGGAAGATCCGAAAATTGGCGTGCCGATTCATCTGCATTGCCATTACACCAGCGGCATGGCTTCCATGGCCTACCTAAAAGCTGCTGAAGCTGGTGTTGATATTGTTGACTGCGCTCTGTCGCCGTTTGCAATGGGTACTTCACAGCCTTGCACCGAGTCTCTGATCGCCACTTTCGAAGGTCACGAACGCGATACCGGTCTGAAAAAAGAAGACCTGTACCCGGTTGCTGATTATTTCTCTGGCGTCAAGAAATCCTTGGCTAACGACTTCAAACTGAACACTGCGTTTGACGTCTCCACGAAAGTCTTGACCTTCCAGGTACCTGGCGGCATGCTTTCCAATCTGCGTAACCAGCTCAAAGAGCAGGGTATGGAAGATAAATACGACGAGCTGCTTGAAGAAATGCCTCGCGTCCGCGCTGACCTTGGCTATCCTCCGCTTGTTACGCCTACCAGCCAGATTGTTGGCTCCATGGCAACCTTTAATGTCATGATGCAAAGCTTCGGCCAGGAACGTTATTCTCAAGTTCCTCGCGAAGTAAAAGATTTGGCCCGTGGTAAATACGGCAAAACCATTCGCCCGGTTAACCCCGAAGTGGCTGAAAAAATCATCGGCGGTGAAGAAATCATCACTTGCCGTCCGGCAGATCAGATTCCTCCGCAGATGGATGAACTGAAAGCTAAGTTGCAAGAACTTGGTTATGCTAATCCTCCGATCGAAGACGTTCTCTCTTATGCCGTCTTCCCGGAAGTGGCTGTCAACTTCTTCAAAGCTAACGGCCGGATGTAATATCTGTTATACCTCAAAGAAGAGCTCGTTTAGGCGAGCTCTTCTTTTTTTGGCTTCAATGCATATATAAAAACGCGTTCACCCTTCTTTTCACGGTGAACGCGTTTTTAAAACACAAGAATTCCCTTTAATGAAAGCACGATCCGCCTATAAACTCGCGCAGAATCGAATTGACCGGCACTAAATCGTCTTCAATCGCATGAAAATACGCTAAGAAGCTCAACAAACGTTTCGCCTCGCTATATTCCGAATGCTCCGGTCCAATAGCTTCCAACAAAGGCTGTGCATGCTTCCGCAACATGCCCAGCTCATAAATCAAGGCTGAATTAAACATAATATCAGCATCTTCTTGGAAAGGAAAAATATTACGATGCTCTCCTCTGCGCACAGAAGGCCAAATGCGCAAAGTAGCCAAGGCATCATGCGAACGGAACTGATGATCCCGGACAATGCGTCGAATCAAACGCGCATCGGTAGTCGGAATACGATTATGTTGATCCAAAGAAAGCTGTGTCAAAGCACTGATATAAATCTTGATCTTTCTCTCCTTCGGAACAACTTCTGTCAAGCGTTCATTCAAGCCGTGAATACCTTCAATAATCAATGGCTGATTATCGGTAATTCGAATCCGTCGCCCACTTGAGTCCCTTTGCCCTGTACGAAAATTGAAACGAGGAATTTCTACTTCTTCGCCAGCTAACAGCATTGACAAGTGATGATTAAACAGCTCCAAATCAATAGCTTCAATCGCCTCAAAATCGGGTTTTCCCTCTTCGTCTATCGGCGTATGCGCCCGGTCAACAAAATAGTCATCCAACGAGATAGCCACCGGCCGCAACGCATTGACCCGCAGCTGAATCATGAGGCGCTGCGCAAAGGTAGTCTTGCCTGATGATGACGGCCCTGCAATCAAGACCAATGCCACTTCTTTCCGATGCTCCGCAATGTAATCGGCTACCTGGGCAATCTTCTTTTCGTGCAAGGCCTCAGCAATGCGCACTAAAGATGCCGCTTCGCCTTGCTCCAAATGACCATTTAGCGAACCAACATCAGTACATTCCAAAATGCTGCCCCAAGACTCCGCCTCCTGAAAGACTTTCGCCAACTTGGGACGGTCCCGAAAAGCAGGCACCTCCCGCGGCGCTTCCCGCGACGGAAAGAGCATAACAAAACCATCTTGATACGGCTCCAGCGCAAAAAGAGGGACTTGCGCCGTATTAATAGCCATGGCTCCATAAAAGTAATTATGAGTGTCACCGCAGTAATAGAGGCTGACCAATTCCCTTTCCAGCGATTCCAGCAACAGCACCTTACCATGTATTTTTTCCGCCTCAAACAGCTCAATAGCTTCTGTACGAGGCAATACTTTTTTTATAATAGGCCGCTTTTGCGCTACAATTTCATGCATTCTTGTCTCTAGGCGCGCTACAATTTGCGCATTCACTTCTTGCTTAATTGACAGTTTGCAATATAAACCGCCATCCAGCGAATGCTCTACGCTTACGTCGCCGTTTTGCAAAAAAAGTTCCTTTACAGCTACGACAAGCACCATAGACAAAGTACGCTGATAAATCCGATTTCCATCTATAGTTGAAACATCCAGAAATTCAACGCTTGCATCCTCAAACAGCAGCGTATTCAAGTCCTTGACTTCATGGTTAATCCTTACCGCCAAAACCTTGTCCGCATCGCCAGGATAATGCACAAGCAAATCACGCACAGCCCTATTTTTAGGACAGGGTATTTCTTTCCCCAGATCAGTAAGTTGCACGCGTATCATGAAAAACTCCCTTCAAGAGGGTATTAAAGGAACAATACCTCAATAAATTTGTACGTCAACGCGCTGACCAGCGCAGTAGACGGAATCGTCAACACCCAAGCCATAACCATCTGCTGAGCTACGCCCCACCGTACCGCATTAATGCGTTTAGCCGCCCCCACGCCCATAATTGAGCCGGAAACCACATGGGTTGTACTAACAGGCAGGTGCAACAGCGTTGCTGAAAAAATAACCAGCGAGGAGTTGATATCTGCTGAAAAGCCGTTAATAGGCTCCAACTTGAAAATTTTTGCGCCCATTGTTTTGATAATACGCCACCCGCCAAAAGCCGTACCACAGCCCATAGCTAACGCAGCCGATACTTTCACCCAAAACGGAACATCAAACACATCTAAATAGCCGGCGCTGACTAAAGCCAGAGTAATAATACCCATCGCTTTTTGCGCGTCATTAGAGCCATGTGCAAAAGACATCATGGCTGCTGCCAAAATCTGCAGCTTCTTAAATTGGTGATTGACCCGTGCTGGGGCTTGTTTACGAAAAGCCCAAAACAATGCATTCATAACCAAAAAGCCGCAAACAATCGCCAACAGCGGCGACAGAACTAAGGATAAAACAATTTTTACAATGCCGGAAACCTTTAGCGCTACCATTCCCTTCGAAATAATAACGGCCCCCATAACACCGCCAATCAGAGCATGGGACGAGCTGCTGGGAATGCCCAGCCACCAAGTCAATAAATTCCAAAAAATAGCTCCTACCATAGCAGCGATAATGATAGGTTCGTTTACCATACTGGCCGCCGTAACAATATCACTGCCGATGGTCTTAGCCACGCCGGTACTGTACATAGCGCCGGCAAAATTCAAACATGCCGCCATGTATACAGCCACCCTCGGCGGCAGAGCCCGCGTCGAAACCGAGGTAGCAATCGCATTGGCCGTATCATGAAAGCCGTTGATATAATCAAAGACTAAGGCAAGAACCACAACTGCAATCAGCAATGTATCAGGCATATTTCATGGCCATCCCTCTTAGCAAGTCTGCAATGGCTTCGGAATGATCCAAGGCGTTTTCCAGATACTCTAAAATATCTTTCCATTTGATCACTTCAATCGGATCCGGAGTACATTCGAACAAGCGCGCTACTTCTTGTCGGTAAAACCGATCTCCTTCGCTTTCAAGGACACTAATCATGCGCACATGACTTAGTATTTTTTCTTGATTTTTTTTGATGTTACCAAGTAAGGCGCAGGCACTGGCAATTTCTTCCGTGCATTCCGCAAGCAAGCGTCCTAATTCTTCAGCACCCGCTTTATGGGTCGTAACGCCATACAATGTCATTCTTTCAATAATACCATGAATAAAATCTACGCCGCTATCCAGCATATTGGCCAAGGCATAAATATCTTCCCGATCTAACGGTGTAATAAAGGTTTGATTTAACCGATCCAAAATGGCATCGTTAACCTCATCCGCCTGATGCTCCAATTCATAGATTTGCCGCATACTCTCGGATAGTTGAGTAGGATCTTCCGTAACGCGCTTTAATGTTAACGCGCCTTCTCTCAACAATTGAGAACTTTCCACAAACAACTTGAAAAACTCATCTTCCTTCGGTTTCAGGGAAAACATAGAAAAAGACCTCCGTTTTTCTTCAAGGCTTCTATTTTTATATGAATAACACCATTTCTTACTATACCATACTTACTTCACCCTAGACAATAATCCCATGTTTACCCTAAATAAGAAACAACCGAACAATTTCTGTTCGGTTGTTAAAATCACATCCATTTTTCAGCTATGCGCACGTTAAACGACCGTTGTCTTATTCCGTCTTGGCTATAGCTTGCTTGAATTTTTCCGCCATGCCTTTAATCTTATAAGCTGGAACCGCACAAACCGCAACACGGATGCCCTGGGCAAGCGGTACTGCAAAAATATAGTCTTCCTGCAGTTTTTCACAGACAGCCTCCGGATTCTTAGCCGGAATGGATAAAAAGAAACCTGCCCGATACGGCAACATATTTAAAGAAACCTCGGCAGCTTCATTGACAAATGTCTCTGCACGCTCCCGAATCAAATGGTAAAAGCTTTGCCGCTCCGCATCCACCGCCGCTTTTAACTGGGCGTCATGATAAATCGTCGCCATCGTCGCCATAGCCGGCGTATTGATATTAGACCAGGTAGCCCTACTGGTATATTGATTGATGTCCGCAAACTCCTGAATGACGTCCTTGTTAGAAGAAATGCCGATCATAGCCCCTACTCTCTGTCCATACATCGTAAAAGCCTTGGACATGCTGAAAGCGACAATGGTCAGCAAATTTTGCGGCAATTGGCCAAATTTGCTAAAAAACGCACGACATTCGCTGTTTTCTCCGGCAAATTCCAAATAAGCCGCATCCACCAGCAAAATAATACGCTTAGCCGGATTTTGCGCGCATTCCTTCGCCACCTGCAACACGCCTTCCCACTCTGCATCACTCAAACTATAACCGGTAGGATTGTGCGCCGGCGTATTGAGGATAATCAGTACACTGTCCTGCTTGGCCAACACACCTGCAACCTTGGTCTGGAAGGCTTGAAGATTGAAATTTTGCTTCTCATCAAAAAGCTGAAACGTATCCAATTTTCGCAGCGCATCATGACAAAGCACATTATAGGGTCCCCAGTACCAATCGGAAGTAAGTACAGTATCTCCTAGTTCCGTATAGTTCCAGATTGCATGATGAATTACGCCGCAGCCTCCGGCAGTCGCCACTGCGTCCAGGTAGGCCTCCGGCTTGTGCTCCCCTAAGGTCATATCAATAGCCGCTTGCAAAAAAGCCGGCTGTCCCGGGATGGGCGAATAACGAACCAAATCCACTGTAGGCAATGCGCGAAAAACTTTTTCCACCGTAGGAAGGCAGGCCAAGACGCCTTCATCATCAAGAATTGCGCCAATCGTCGCATTGACTACTTTTTCCTTGCCTACTTTAGCTTCCGCTTGTACAGCCGCCGCGTTGGCGCCAAAAATATTATCAGTAGCAAATTTTCCTTTCGCATGAGATGCGGCCAAAGAAAATGACATAGTGGTTCCTCCTCATTCCATTTATCTTTCTTAGTGTAACACACGCAAGGCGCATGGAGTAAGCATCCACGTAAAAAACCGGAAAATGACTTGCTTATATAGTAAAAAGGCCGCCAAAGCGGCCCTCAGAAGTTATCTAACAAGAAACACTCTAACGTTCGATTACTTATCCGGAAAAAAGAGCGCATGCACTGCATTAACCGCTTCTTTCGTTCTTTCTTCACGAATCAAACAAGAAACGCTGATTTCCGAAGTACTGATTACCTCTAGATTGATCCCCATACTTCCCAAAGCGCCAAACATTTTAGCCGCTACCCCCGGGCTGCCGTACATTCCAGCGCCGACAATGGATACCTTCGCCACTGCCTCGTCAATTTCCACACCTCCAAAATTCTGTGCAAGCGCAAGTTCTTCCATCAATATCCTTGTCTGCGCAGCATCATCTTGTCCGATCGTAAATACCATATCAATAATTCCTTTTTCATTCGTGCGTATGCTCTGTACAATCATATCCACATCAATATTAGCTTGAGCCAGCGCTGAAAAAATCAAATGGGCGATTCCCGGCTGATCTGGTACTCCCAATACCGCTACCTTGGCTACATGAGTATCATGTGTTACGCCGCGAACGGCACATTCTTTCTCTTCCATGGTGTATGCCTCCCTAATAATCGTTCCTGCAATTTCCGTAAAAGTAGATCGCACATGAATGGGAATGCCGTAATTTTTACCCATTTCCACGGCCCGCGGCTGCATAACTACCGCTCCGAGACGCGCCATTTCCAGCATTTCATTATAGGTAATTTCTTTCATTTTTCTTGCCGAAGGCACAATGCGAGGATCCGCCGAATACACCCCGTCTACGTCGGTCAAGATTTCGCACACGTCTGCTTGCAAAGCGCCTGCCAAGGCCACGGCCGATGTATCCGACCCGCCTCGTCCCAGCGTGGTAATATCCCCAGTCTCAGCCAATCCTTGAAAACCGGCAACAACTACAACCTTGCCTTTATCCAGCTCTGCGAGCACTCGCTTTGGTTCAATACGACGAATCTTGCCTTTTAAGGACACAGCTGTTGTCGTAATACCCGCTTGCGGTCCTGTGAGCGAAATAGCGGGACAGCCTTTACTGCGCAGCGCCATGGCCAATAGGGCAATAGATACTTGTTCGCCTGTCGTTAAAAGCTGGTCAAGCTCTCTAGCGTGCGAATACGGCGCGCCGCATACTTTTTGCGCCAAAGAGATCAGCTCATCGGTCGTATCTCCCATGGCTGATACAACAACAACTACACGGTCTTGTTCTTCTTTAGTCCGAATTATTCGCTCCGCCACTGCTTGAATTTTTTCTGCGGTCGCCACGGAGCTGCCGCCAAATTTTTTCACAAGAAAAGCCATGATTGTCCTCCTCTTCTGTTTATGTTAAACAGCAATCAATTATACTATTCTCCCTAAAAACACATTCCCCTCTTGCGAAAAGACATTTCTTTCTTAGTCTAACTAAAAAAACGTTGAGGACAAAGAGCTGCTCTTGTCACCAACGTTTTCAATTTATTCTTGTTTACCGGCATTTAAAGGAATCTTGTTAAAAAACTGCGGCGTTTTCAACCTAACATGCAGACTCCGCAACGCTTGAAGATTCACTTCTTTGCCCCATTCTTCCGGCTGAATCTCTTCAATCGGCAACAAGTTCAGCATGGGGTCTGCATTATAAACAGCCTGCAATTGCTGAATCGCCAAAAGCCCCTTGGTCGCTTGGCAAGCCTGCATGACTTCATTTCTAGTACAAGATAAATGAATATAGCATTCGTTATTTAAAGCGCTTTTCGACATACCCATAACATAGCTGCGGTCCAAAGTAGGCACCACTTCATATACCCGAGATAAAACCTGCATAATCAGCGCCGCACACAGTTCGATGTACTGTTTATTTACCGTCCGTATCTCCTTATCCTCGTAGGCTGGCCGCCCGCCGGGGGACAAGGTGCATACCTGGGTTGGAATAATTGCTTTAGGCGGCAGCCAGATCTGAAAAAGCGGAACCCCTTCCAACAAATCAATATTAACTTCAGCAGAAAAGCCAACCTCCAAAGACGACAACGCCACATCCATTTTCAGTAAAATAGCGCCAACGTCACCGCTTAAAAGACGTTCCACTGCGGCAACGCGCTCCTGCTCCGCCACTTCATGCTTCTTCCGCGCCTCTTCCTGAGTTTTATGATGATACTCAATCCGCCGCTTGATTTCCTCCTTGGTTTCCACGACTACCTTTTGAATCGTTTGCTGCCGGTCCTGTACTGTAAAAAACAAGGAAGCAAAAACCGTCAAAAGCAAGCAAGCTATAATCCACATGAGGAAGGTACTAGGACTCAATACCAAAATCAACAATAAAAAAGCAATAATCCCAGCACGATAAGCAATAGGCATAAAGAACTTCCCCTGCGCCAACAAGCGATTTTCTTCCAATAAATCGTCAAAGTTGGGAACCGGCTTCTCTTGAAACAAAACGATTTCAAGCTGCGAATAATAGTCTACTTCACGATAATCCAAAATACTAAGCTTACTAAGCGTCTCTTCTACTACCTTAGCTCGCTCATATTCTTGACGCCAACGATCCACCTGATCGACATAGCGAAACGCAGGCGCTTGTCCTGCAAACACCTGTTGTTGTTCCTTTTTGGTTTCTTTCGCCATCTACAATAAGCCACCTTTCTCTATCTTACCGCTGCTTTTGCGTTCATCACGTATGTATTTTCTACTATTGTATCGAAAGTTACGCTGAAAAGTACAGTGCTTTTTTTCTAAACCCATAGACAAACGGAAAGGTACATGGTACATTTAAAAAAACCTTTAAATTAGTCCGGCGAGACTAAAAAGGCATGCAATCATACGCTGCATTTTATGACCTCTTGCGCCGGCAGGAGGTTTTGTCTTTTTATGAACGCCTATTTAAGGAGGATGTTTCAAATGAGCAAACGCATGATCCCTGTTGATGAAAGACTTCCCTTTTTACAAACCTTGCCTTTAAGCCTGCAACATCTTTTCGCCATGTTTGGCGCTACGGTTCTTGTGCCTATTTTATTTAAAGTAGACCCTGCAACCATTCTTCTCTTCAACGGAATTGGAACCTTGTTATATTTATTCATTTGCAAAGGCAAAATCCCTGCCTACTTAGGTTCTAGTTTTGCCTTTATTTCTCCTGTTTTTGTAGTCCTGCCGCAATTTGGTTATGGCTCCGTACTAGGAGGCTTCTTCGCTGCAGGTTTGGTCTTTACACTCGTAGCCTTGCTAATCCGCCTTGTGGGCATTCGCTGGATTGACATCGTCTTCCCGCCGGCAGCCATGGGCGCCATTGTCGCTGTTATCGGTTTAGAATTAGCTCCGGTAGCCGCGGATATGGCTGGTTTAACTGCTAAAACAATTGATGCCAACGCCATCACCGTTTCCTTGTTTACACTGACTGTGACAATTCTCGGGTCTGTACTCTTCCGTGGCTTTCTCGCTATTATTCCCATCTTGATAGGCGTCTTGGCTGGTTACGGTTTGGCCTTTTTCATGGGTATGGTAAACTTAAGCAATATTGAAAAAGCTCCTTGGTTCTCTTTCCCCACGTTCTATTCTCCTGAGTTTCATTTAGGCGCCATTGCCGTTATTCTGCCGGCAGCCCTGGTTGTCGTAGCTGAGCATATCGGTCACTTGGTCGTAACAGGCAACATTGTCGGCAAAGATTTAACAAAAGACCCCGGCCTTGACCGCTCTCTCCTCGGCAACGGCCTCTCCACCATGCTTTCCTCTTTGTTCGGTTCTACACCTAACACTACTTACGGCGAAAACATCGGCGTTTTAGCCATCACCAAAGTATACAGCACCTGGGTTATGGGCGGCGCGGCCATCTTGGCGATTATTCTCTCCTTCATCGGTAAACTGTCCGCCGCCATTCAAAGCATTCCTGTACCGGTCATGGGCGGCGTTTCTTTATTGCTCTTCGGCGTTATCGCCGCTTCCGGCGTACGTATGCTGGTAGAAAGCAAGGTAGACTACAGTCGGGCCCGGAACCTCATTTTAACCTCGCTCGTATTAATCATCGGCATTAGCGGCGCCAGCTTGCAATTTGGCAGCATCAATTTAAAAGGAATGGCCTTGGCAACGGTAGTAGCCATTGTCGCCAGCCTAGCTTTTAAAATCTTCGACCAGCTAGGCTGGAGTAACGACAGCGAAATCGAAGAATAGCCCCAACAACGAAACACCCTATGTGAACAACACAACCGTTCTTCACATAGGGTGTTTTGTTATTATGACCGGAAGTTGACGAACTGCAAATCAACTCCAAAATCTTTCAGTTTTAATTCTCCAATAACCCGTTGCAAATCGTCCTTATCTTTTCCGACGACTCGGACTTGATCATCCATGATCTGGCCTTGCACTTTCAATTTCATGTTTTTTATAGCAGCCACAATTTCCTTGGCTTTCTCTTTTTGAATACCCTTTTTCAGTGTAATAGACTGTCTCACCATGCTCTGTGACGCTGTTTCCATTTTGCCATAGTCAAAGTTTTTGAGGGAAATGCCGCGTTTTATTGCTTTCGTTTGCAAAATGTCAATCACGTTTTTTAGCTTATATTCATCATCAGCTAAAATGCGAATCTCCGTATCTCCTTCCAAGGAAATCGTTGATTTACTGCCGCGAAAATCAAAACGCTGTTTAATTTCTTTCGCACATTGATTAACGGCATTATCCACTTCTTGCATATCTAAATCAGAAACCACGTCAAAGGAACACTCTTTTGCCATATTTATCAAATCCTCTCTTTATTTATGTCGTACACTAATATGGATTGTCCTGCGCAATACCGTAAAGAAAAAAGCAAATACCCCTCCCACCGTGAAAAAGAACGCCACCGGTTTGATGAGTATCAACTCGCTTGTTGCTTGCAAAGAAAACAGCAACGCTGTCATATAGGCCAAAAATAGTTCGCCAAAACGAGGACTTCCAAAACGAGGCGCAATTAAGGTCCAAACGGCAAAGCCATACGCCACTACCAAAAAGTACTTCGAAAGTTCCATCCACTACTCCTTCCCACCGAAACCATAGACTAATTAAATTCGCGATTTACCCTGAATTTCCTGCTTTCATTATTGCTGCGTAGTCAGCCATACGCCACATAAAATGCATAATGCCCCCAACCCGTGCGACAGTAAAATCTCTTCATTTAATAAAAGCCAAGCGGAAAACACCCCAGCCAAAGGAATAATATTGGAAAAAATAGCAGCGCGTTGCGGTCCGATCTGCTGTACCCCGTAATTCCAAAAGGAAAATGCCAAGATGCCGCTGCAAAAAACCATATAAACCATGCTCACCCAGCCCCAAGCCGTCAAATCCAGAGCCCCTCTATATCCTTCCCAATAGGTCATGCCTAATAAGAACACCGTTCCAATACAGCTAGACCACGCTGTCGTCGCCAAGGCAGACAAGCCGCCGCTGCCCATCACCCTTTTCCCTAGCAGCGTATACAGAGTCCAAAAAAAAGCGCCCCCAAAGATCAGTAAATCTCCCTGATGTAACGACATGGAAGTTAAGACATCCCAAGACCCACGCGTAATTACCAAAAGCGACCCGAGAAACGAAAGGAATACCCCGATCCATTGCAGCAGACGCAGTCGCTCTTTCCAAAAAAGCCAAGCAAAAATGGTAGTCAAAACTGGTGACGTAGCCATCAATAAACTTGCATTTGATGCGGTTGTTAACGCAACTCCTTTAAATACGAGAACATTATTCCCGTAAATTCCAGTAACCCCCAATAAAAAAAGACCTATCCACTGCCGCCCCTGGGGCCATGCCTTTTTTCCTTCGCGAAAAAGAACCCATGCTGTAAGAACCAAACTAACCCAGAAAAAGCGCATCCCCACAGCTGCCACCGGCGGCAATTCGCTCACAATCTGCTTAACGGCAACAATATTGGCCCCCCAAAACAATGCCGTTACTACCAATAACCAATATACGGTCGTTTTTTTCATTACCTATCCCCATCTCCGCCAATGCCTTTAAAAATTGGTACTATGAAAACGTCCAAAATATTATCAATTTTATCACGGTTGCCCTAAAAATAAAAGCATTCCTAGAAGGCTCTATGCCGTTTTAGCCAATTCATGATATACTACTTGCTGTGTAATTCCAGCTAAGCACTTGGGAGGCCGATACTATGCTTGTCTATCGTATTCCTGCATTACCCAAGCCCACTTCCATCCGCGATTTTATCCGACTTCATTGCGGACTCTCACAAAGTCTATGGCGTCGTATACAAAGAGAAGGCCGCATCCTCTGTAATGATCAAGCGCCCCCGCCTGGCTATTGGCTGCAAGAGGGAGATTTACTCATCCTCTCTTGGCCCAAACATCCAGCGACAATTGTTGCGCCTTTGCCAATCGATATAGCCTATGAAGATGATGTCCTTCTCGTCGTCAATAAACCTGCCGGGCTTTTAGCCCATCCCCACGCCGGGCCTCCAGAAGCGACCCTGGCAGACGCAGTTCTTACTCATTATCAGACCTGTGGCTGGGATTATGAATATCATCCTGTCCATCGCCTGGACCGTAATACTTCCGGCTTAGTTCTTATCGCTAAACGCCCGGATATCCAGCATTTTTTTCAAAAAGACAGTTTACTTCATTTACAACGCTCCTACTTAGGTCTTTGCCATGGCGACTGGACCACTCATTATGGTTGTATTCAGGCTCCTCTTGCCCGTAAACTAGGCAGCCTAATCGAGCGCTGCGTAGCCGCAGACGGACAAGACGCGCTAACCCATTATCATTGTTGTCATCATACTGCCGAAGCATCGTTAGTCCGCTTTCATTTAGAAACAGGCCGTACCCACCAAATCCGCGTTCATTGCGCCTATGTCGGACATCCTTTATTGGGAGACGATCTTTACGGCGGACTACAGGCACAGATTCAGAGACAAGCGCTTCATGCTTATGCCCTGCGTTTTCGCCATCCTCTAACCCAAAAAGTGATATGCGTCCGCAGCCCCTTGCCATCTGACATGAAGAATTTGCTGCAAAATAAAAATTATCTCAAAAAATAAATGGTAAAGCGTCTTCTTTTATGTTTCATTATGTTCCTTGTTGTACAAGATATGGTATAATACATTTAGGAATAGAGTACACCAATTACAAATCTAAGGAGGGACTCGTATGCCACTCGTTACATCCACCGCTATGTTTAAAAAAGCTTACGAGGGTCAGTATGCCGTTGGCGCTTTCAATGTCAACAACATGGAAATTATTCAAGGTATCGTCGATGCAGCCAAAGAAGAACAAGCACCATTAATTCTTCAAGTGTCTGCAGGAGCGCGTAAATATGCGAAGCACATTTACCTGATTAAACTGGTAGAGGCCGCTTTGGCAGATTCAGATCTTCCTATTTGCCTGCATCTGGACCACGGCGAGGATTTTGAGATTTGCAAATCCTGCGTTGACGGAGGCTTTAGCTCTGTCATGATTGACGGCTCCAAGCACTCCTTTGAAGAGAACATCGCTCTTACAAAAAAAGTCGTAGAATATGCGCATGCCCACGGCGTTGTGGTTGAAGCAGAACTAGGCCGCTTAGCAGGCGTAGAGGACAGCATCAAGGTCAGCGGTAAAGACGCTTCCTACACGGATCCGGATCAAGCCGTTGAGTTTGTAGAGCGCACCGGGTGTGACTCTCTGGCCATTGCTATCGGCACCAGCCATGGAGCCTACAAATTCAAAGGCGAACCTACCTTAGACTTTGAACGCCTCGAGATCATCACCAAACGTCTCTCAGGCTATCCGTTAGTTCTTCATGGCGCCTCCACAGTCCTGCCCGAATTCGTTGCCAAGTGCAATGAGTTTGGCGGCGACCTCAAAGGAGCACAAGGCGTTCCGGAACATATGCTGCTCCAAGCCGGCAAACAAGGGGTCTGCAAAATCAATATTGATACAGACCTGCGTCTCGCCATGACGGCTTCCATTCGTGAACATCTGCAGACACATCCTGGTGATTTTGATCCCCGGCAATACCTCAAGCCAGCTCGCGAAGCCATTAAAAACATGGTGCAGCACAAAATTAAAAATGTACTTAATTGCAGCAACCGTCTGTAATCTCATAGGTTTAAAACGCGAATCCCGCCAAGGCAGAACTCCTCTGCTTTGGCGGGGTTTTTCTGTATTAGAACGTAAGGGGTACGAGAATTTGAACAAGAGAATCGGAGAACCGGAGGGTACGTAGAGATGGTTGCGAAACTAATTGAATGAGTGGCTCTTACTGGATGCCGAGTAAAAAAGCCAATCCCACCGGCGCTTCGCGCCACCTCCCTTTGACAAGGTAGGCATCTCTTTTAGCAGAATTTGCAGCCAACGTCCGCGCCCGGCGTCTGCGGCAAAACTTTTGCGAGTGAAGCGGTCCGCAGGGCCTGCAAGGCAAGCTGAAAGGATTAGAAATACGGATGTCTGAGCGCAGCGAGTTCCCGTATTTCCCTTTCAGCTTGCTGCGCAGGAGCTGAACCAGCTCTTGTTTTTTGTAGAACCACTAATTGATTCCTGTCATACGCCAGAACGGTTCTTTTTCCGTCTGACTATGTCAGGGCAACCTTGAAAGAGCGCCGCTATTTCTGCAGCCACCCTTTCTTGTCAGACGAAAA
>NZ_OY764902.1:2700000-2704797 GCF_963668665.1 uncultured Anaeromusa sp.
GGTTCCACCTGTTCCCATCTCGAACACAGCAGTTAAGCCCACATACGCCGAAAGTACTTGGCTGGAAGCGGCCTGGGAGGATAGGTAGTTGCCGGTTAAACAAAAAGAAAAGGTATCCGTGAAAGCGGATATCTTTTCTTTTTGTTTAACCGTTGAGTAGGCATTTTTTCTAGGCCGCGCAGCGGCGTGCGACACGCCTGGACGGCGTTAGTGTCGCGCCCGTCAGGACGACAGGGGGCGCGACGGGAGGGATAGGTAGTGCCGGTTAAATGATAGATAAGTTTGCTTTGCGAAAAAGGTTCTAACCAGGTATTACCTTATTGTTCGTCCTTTCCCGTCATCTGCGTCAAAACAAGAGCTGGTTCAGCTCCTGCGCAGCAAGCTGAAAGGGAAATACGGGAACTCGCTGCGCTCAGACATCCGTATTTCTAATCCTTCCAGCTGTCTTTGCAGGTCCTTACGGACCGCTTCGCTCGCAAAAGTTTTGCCGCAGACGCCGGGTGCGGACGCTCGGTTGCCAACTTACAAAGATGCGGCTACTTATATACCCGTCATCCGTAAGAGCCGCTGATTGCATGAATGCATCGCCAGGGCGAGGAGTTTTTTCGTCTGACAAGAAAGGGTGGCTGCAGAAATAGCGGCGCTCTTTCAAGGTTGCCCTGACATAGTCAGACGGAAAAAGAACCGTTCTGGCGTATGACAGGAATCAATTAGTGGTTCTACAAAAAACAAGAGCTGGTTCAGCTCCTGCGCAGCAAGCTGAAAGGGAAATACGGGAACTCGCTGCGCTCAGACATCCGTATTTCTAATCCTTTCAGCTTGCCTTGCAGGCCCTGCGGACCGCTTCACTCGCAAAAGTTTTGCCGCAGACGCCGGGCGCGGACGTTGGCTGCAAATTCTGCTAAAAGAGATGCCTACCTTGTCAAAGGGAGGTGGCGCGAAGCGCCGGTGGGATTGGCTTTTTTACTCGGCATCCAGTAAGAGCCACTCATTCAATTAGTTTCGCAACCATCTCTACGTACCCTCCGGTTCTCCGATTCTCTTGTTCAAATTCTCGTACCCCTTACGTTCTAATACAGAAAAACCCCGCCAAAGCAGAGGAGTTCTGCCTTGGCGGGATTCGCGTTTTAAACCTATGAGATTACAGACGGTTGCTGCAATTAAGTACATTTTTAATTTTGTGCTGCACCATGTTTTTAATGGCTTCGCGAGCTGGCTTGAGGTATTGCCGGGGATCAAAATCACCAGGATGTGTCTGCAGATGTTCACGAATGGAAGCCGTCATGGCGAGACGCAGGTCTGTATCAATATTGATTTTGCAGACCCCTTGTTTGCCGGCTTGGAGCAGCATATGTTCCGGAACGCCTTGTGCTCCTTTGAGGTCGCCGCCAAACTCATTGCACTTGGCAACGAATTCGGGCAGGACTGTGGAGGCGCCATGAAGAACTAACGGATAGCCTGAGAGACGTTTGGTGATGATCTCGAGGCGTTCAAAGTCTAAGGTAGGTTCGCCTTTGAATTTGTAGGCTCCATGGCTGGTGCCGATAGCAATGGCCAGAGAGTCACACCCGGTGCGCTCTACAAACTCAACGGCTTGATCCGGATCCGTGTAGGAAGCGTCTTTACCGCTGACCTTGATGCTGTCCTCTACGCCTGCTAAGCGGCCTAGTTCTGCTTCAACCACAACGCCGTGGGCATGCGCATATTCTACGACTTTTTTTGTAAGAGCGATGTTCTCTTCAAAGGAGTGCTTGGAGCCGTCAATCATGACAGAGCTAAAGCCTCCGTCAACGCAGGATTTGCAAATCTCAAAATCCTCGCCGTGGTCCAGATGCAGGCAAATAGGAAGATCTGAATCTGCCAAAGCGGCCTCTACCAGTTTAATCAGGTAAATGTGCTTCGCATATTTACGCGCTCCTGCAGACACTTGAAGAATTAATGGTGCTTGTTCTTCTTTGGCTGCATCGACGATACCTTGAATAATTTCCATGTTGTTGACATTGAAAGCGCCAACGGCATACTGACCCTCGTAAGCTTTTTTAAACATAGCGGTGGATGTAACGAGTGGCATACGAGTCCCTCCTTAGATTTGTAATTGGTGTACTCTATTCCTAAATGTATTATACCATATCTTGTACAACAAGGAACATAATGAAACATAAAAGAAGACGCTTTACCATTTATTTTTTGAGATAATTTTTATTTTGCAGCAAATTCTTCATGTCAGATGGCAAGGGGCTGCGGACGCATATCACTTTTTGGGTTAGAGGATGGCGAAAACGCAGGGCATAAGCATGAAGCGCTTGTCTCTGAATCTGTGCCTGTAGTCCGCCGTAAAGATCGTCTCCCAATAAAGGATGTCCGACATAGGCGCAATGAACGCGGATTTGGTGGGTACGGCCTGTTTCTAAATGAAAGCGGACTAACGATGCTTCGGCAGTATGATGACAACAATGATAATGGGTTAGCGCGTCTTGTCCGTCTGCGGCTACGCAGCGCTCGATTAGGCTGCCTAGTTTACGGGCAAGAGGAGCCTGAATACAACCATAATGAGTGGTCCAGTCGCCATGGCAAAGACCTAAGTAGGAGCGTTGTAAATGAAGTAAACTGTCTTTTTGAAAAAAATGCTGGATATCCGGGCGTTTAGCGATAAGAACTAAGCCGGAAGTATTACGGTCCAGGCGATGGACAGGATGATATTCATAATCCCAGCCACAGGTCTGATAATGAGTAAGAACTGCGTCTGCCAGGGTCGCTTCTGGAGGCCCGGCGTGGGGATGGGCTAAAAGCCCGGCAGGTTTATTGACGACGAGAAGGACATCATCTTCATAGGCTATATCGATTGGCAAAGGCGCAACAATTGTCGCTGGATGTTTGGGCCAAGAGAGGATGAGTAAATCTCCCTCTTGCAGCCAATAGCCAGGCGGGGGCGCTTGATCATTACAGAGGATGCGGCCTTCTCTTTGTATACGACGCCATAGACTTTGTGAGAGTCCGCAATGAAGTCGGATAAAATCGCGGATGGAAGTGGGCTTGGGTAATGCAGGAATACGATAGACAAGCATAGTATCGGCCTCCCAAGTGCTTAGCTGGAATTACACAGCAAGTAGTATATCATGAATTGGCTAAAACGGCATAGAGCCTTCTAGGAATGCTTTTATTTTTAGGGCAACCGTGATAAAATTGATAATATTTTGGACGTTTTCATAGTACCAATTTTTAAAGGCATTGGCGGAGATGGGGATAGGTAATGAAAAAAACGACCGTATATTGGTTATTGGTAGTAACGGCATTGTTTTGGGGGGCCAATATTGTTGCCGTTAAGCAGATTGTGAGCGAATTGCCGCCGGTGGCAGCTGTGGGGATGCGCTTTTTCTGGGTTAGTTTGGTTCTTACAGCATGGGTTCTTTTTCGCGAAGGAAAAAAGGCATGGCCCCAGGGGCGGCAGTGGATAGGTCTTTTTTTATTGGGGGTTACTGGAATTTACGGGAATAATGTTCTCGTATTTAAAGGAGTTGCGTTAACAACCGCATCAAATGCAAGTTTATTGATGGCTACGTCACCAGTTTTGACTACCATTTTTGCTTGGCTTTTTTGGAAAGAGCGACTGCGTCTGCTGCAATGGATCGGGGTATTCCTTTCGTTTCTCGGGTCGCTTTTGGTAATTACGCGTGGGTCTTGGGATGTCTTAACTTCCATGTCGTTACATCAGGGAGATTTACTGATCTTTGGGGGCGCTTTTTTTTGGACTCTGTATACGCTGCTAGGGAAAAGGGTGATGGGCAGCGGCGGCTTGTCTGCCTTGGCGACGACAGCGTGGTCTAGCTGTATTGGAACGGTGTTCTTATTAGGCATGACCTATTGGGAAGGATATAGAGGGGCTCTGGATTTGACGGCTTGGGGCTGGGTGAGCATGGTTTATATGGTTTTTTGCAGCGGCATCTTGGCATTTTCCTTTTGGAATTACGGGGTACAGCAGATCGGACCGCAACGCGCTGCTATTTTTTCCAATATTATTCCTTTGGCTGGGGTGTTTTCCGCTTGGCTTTTATTAAATGAAGAGATTTTACTGTCGCACGGGTTGGGGGCATTATGCATTTTATGTGGCGTATGGCTGACTACGCAGCAATAATGAAAGCAGGAAATTCAGGGTAAATCGCGAATTTAATTAGTCTATGGTTTCGGTGGGAAGGAGTAGTGGATGGAACTTTCGAAGTACTTTTTGGTAGTGGCGTATGGCTTTGCCGTTTGGACCTTAATTGCGCCTCGTTTTGGAAGTCCTCGTTTTGGCGAACTATTTTTGGCCTATATGACAGCGTTGCTGTTTTCTTTGCAAGCAACAAGCGAGTTGATACTCATCAAACCGGTGGCGTTCTTTTTCACGGTGGGAGGGGTATTTGCTTTTTTCTTTACGGTATTGCGCAGGACAATCCATATTAGTGTACGACATAAATAAAGAGAGGATTTGATAAATATGGCAAAAGAGTGTTCCTTTGACGTGGTTTCTGATTTAGATATGCAAGAAGTGGATAATGCCGTTAATCAATGTGCGAAAGAAATTAAACAGCGTTTTGATTTTCGCGGCAGTAAATCAACGATTTCCTTGGAAGGAGATACGGAGATTCGCATTTTAGCTGATGATGAATATAAGCTAAAAAACGTGATTGACATTTTGCAAACGAAAGCAATAAAACGCGGCATTTCCCTCAAAAACTTTGACTATGGCAAAATGGAAACAGCGTCACAGAGCATGGTGAGACAGTCTATTACACTGAAAAAGGGTATTCAAAAAGAGAA